>JAHEAA010000004.1 GCA_019721035.1 Candidatus Sysuiplasma acidicola | reverse complement strand
ACAAACTGGTCTGTCACATTCAACGATGTGACAGAGTATGCGTCTGCAGGACTCGTGTCATTCACTGTGCCCAACGGTACGTACCAGTATTCCGTGAGCAGTGTACCGGGCTACACTGCTTCCACATATTCCGGAACAGTCACTGTTTCCGGAACAAACGTGACTGTAACCATTGTGTGGAGTACAGCTCCTGCAGCAACGTATCCTGTCACATTCGATGAGACAGGACTGCCTCAGGGTACAAACTGGTCTGTTGTGTTTAACCAGACAATTGCATTTTCCACCACCGGTTCCATTAAATTTCATGTGATCAACGGCTCGTACAACTTCACGATCCAGAATGTCAGCGGATTCAATTATTCGCCTTCTTCAGGCAACGTTTTTGTAAACGGCGGTCAAGTAACTGTCAACATAGTATTCGCTCCTGTGCCGCCTGGAGGACACAAACATGATCATACCAAATATCGCGTCACATTTACCGGAACAGGCCTTCCTTCAGGCACAAACTGGTCTGTCACATTCAACGATGTGACAGAGTATGCGTCTGCAGGACTCGTGTCATTCACTGTGCCCAACGGTACGTACCAGTATTCCGTGAGCAGTGTACCGGGCTACACTGCTTCCACATATTCCGGAACAGTCACTGTTTCCGGAACAAACGTGACTGTAACCATTGTGTGGAGTACAGCTCCTGCAGCAACGTATCCTGTCACATTCGATGAGACAGGACTGCCTCAGGGTACAAACTGGTCTGTAAGCATAAATGGGCTGAAACGGTCATCTGACACAAACTCGATAACATTCAGAGAACCAAACGGCACATATGTCTTTTCAATTACAGGAGGCATCAGCGGTATCTATGCCGTCCCAAATGGCGGTTTCGTAACTGTGAGCGGTGCAGGAACGACTGTCACTGTTTCGTGGTTAAGTGGAAAGAGCAACGTTTATGAAGTTTCTGTAACCGAGGAGGGCCTGCCATTCGGGACGCTTTGGAAGGTTAGCATTGGTAATTTTAACTATACATCCACAAACGCAAGAATGTTGTTTTTTGTGCAGAACGGCACATATTATTATTCAATTTCTGCCGGGCACGGCTACATTCCCATGAACAGCACTGGGAGTTTTAGAGTCGACGGAGCTCCAATGGTACTCAATGTGGGGTTTGTTAAGGGCGTTCAGGATAAATCTGCAGTTAACACTGATGCAACGTTTGGAGGCAGCCTTGCAGTTATTTTCGTGGCCGCGGCTATCGGCGGACTGGTTATGTGGAAGAGAAGAAAAATGAAAAACTGACCAACGCACTGATTAGGTCGCTGACATACAAAATTGATCTAAAAACCTGCGTCCATGATTTCACAAGTACTCGTAAACCATCCAGGATGCCGGAGAGACAGGCAAAATGAGAATGCTCAGCGGAACGGGATGAAATAATTATTGACTCAATAACAACCTCATTCAGCCAACGTAGACTATAGCCGCCAGCCAACCACAGAAACTCGAAGATTCACGGATCCAATGAGGTGTGTGTCATCCATATGACTACAAGTCAGGCACCTTAATCCCCTGTCGCTGCGGTTTCTCCTGACAATGTTGCCGCACACGAAGCAGTTCTGTGCTGTCTTCTCGACGGATGTCCCTGCCCATCACAGCGCTGCGTCAGCCGCGTGACGACCCTAGAGTAGTGGCAGAACGACAGCAGCACGTTTGACTGTAGCGAATGACTGAGGGAACGTCACGCTCCACGTCCGCGCTTCGCATATTTCAGGCGCTAAAGCCTTAAACTCTGAACACCGGTGAATGCCAGTGTCTTGAGGAGACAGTTCTCCTCCGCCGCCATGAAATAGTGATAGGACTGGCGACATCTGCCTGAGGCCCTGATGGCTTGCCACAGCTCTGTGCCTGCTTCCAGTCTCTCTGACGTGTAGAGAATCGCACGCACTCAGCGGTCGATGGCGACGAAATCACCCAGATTACAGGCAGTGGTTCCTGTTTAGGGAAGATGATATCAACAAACACACACTTCTCATCGATACAGAGCCGGATGGGCGGTGACAGTTCCAATCCTTGCTGAGGAACCTGTCTGTGTGTTCATTCCAGTTGAAAAGCACTCTCATCTCTGTAACACCAAAACCGAACTTCAGACACATGTCAAACGATCGGTAAAATCGATTGAATGGGGAAGTGGGCAGGCTTTAACACCTCTAGCAGACTTTGTATTCCACTTCAGCGGTTGACGGCAATCTTCAAACGATGACATCGATTCATTTCAATTGTCTCTGTGCGTAACAGGGGTATCAGTTGAAGAAGAGGACGTTGTTTCCGTGTGTGTATAAGTTACGTTTTTTGTATCAGGTTCGACAGGTCCCCTGAAACGCTCAAGGAGCGTGAGCTGGAATATTATACCTATTACCACCACTGCAATTGCAGCTATCACCGCGACTACTCCGAACCCGAATAGAGTCAGCCCGTAATCCACCAGCAGACCGCCAGCAATAGCGGTAAACACCACAATAAGTTCCTCGAAATAGATTATGCAGAGAATGAAAACAACGATTGCAACTACCAGTGCCACGGCCAGTGCAATAGTTGCGCCATGGGCTATGTTACTTAGAACGCCTCCCCTGGCACCAAACAGTATCAGTGTTCCAACCAGTGCAAAATAGGCAATGAAAATTGAAATGCCAATCTCGGCTATGTAATAGAAGAGCAAGCCTCCAATAACCGCACCTATAATTCCTAGGAGTATACTGCCTATCAGCCCGTCTATTGATGCTCCAAACGCCATGCCGATAATGGCACCCAGTATTATACCTATGATGGCAGTAAGTATCTCCCACATTTCCCTGCCTGCGAATGCCATCAAAAGCCCAAGTGCCACCGTTATAAAACCAATATATGGAAAGATGAACTGTGGAATAGAAGGGAAAACAAAATACGCGTAAGAGAGCATGATTATTCCTACTCCTTCTGTACTATAATTACCTTCTCAATCGATAAGTTACTAGAACGCGGTTAAAATGAGACGGCTGGCCACCGTATACTGCAGAGCTTCGGAAAACAGAGGAACTGCAACTACACCTGCCGTCAGCATTTCCGGGAGGTCATGCCCTAATGGAAATTCCCATCGCTATGATTGCAAGAATTGCACCCAGCCAGTAAACCGTAAAGTAGGATATCCGGAATATGGGCGAAGAAAAACCCGAACCCGCAAATGCTACGACCATAGTGACAATCAGGCCGACAACTGCCATTCCGCCACCCAGACCTATCAGGACTCTTCCGGAAATCCTGTGCTTCAGCAGGAACATGGATCCGCCGAATATTACAAGCAGGCCTCCCAGTCCTACCAGAAATGCCAGTATTGAAATGACCACTTTCAATCCATAAGTTTCATCTGGTGACAGGTTAGTTCCGTAGTGCTTCAAAAAGTAAGTCAATATTGTGCCCATGAATGAAATTGCAACGACCCCGCTAATTATCAATATCAAACCTGCAACTATTCCTACTGACCCCGACAATAAACCTCTGCCATTTGCAATCCTGTGAAAATTCGGCAACGCTGTTCAATCGCTCCATTTTATCTATTCACACACACAGTATCTAAACTATTGTAACTGTGATAATTGAGCCGTCACATCAGGGCGCAATCAACTCCGAAGCGTGCAGCACTCTCTGTAACACAGGAGAAGAGCCCATGTGAAGTAGTCGATGCTACACAGCTGGCGTTCAACGACACAGCCGGCTGACTTGAGGCGGGAACGCTGCCATATCTGAAGTTAGCGACAAAATCATTGACACGCGCTACCGGCTTCGGGGCAGCTTCACAGCAGTCATCGCTTCCCGGAGATCTGTGACATACTGAGATCATCGAACATGCACGAAAATGTGAGTGCTGAACAGAGGAGTGGAATGATTGAGATCCTTGTGCTTCCCGATGACTAGGCGCAGCTGCTTCTTTAATAGCCTGTATCATAAATCCCGACTGAAAACGGCAATCTGAAAAAGGGCCTTTGAACTTGCATGTCCTGATGCTAATGAAGAGAAAATGCTGGATCCGTGAGTGCAACCAACATCTGCCAGGGCCGTTACATACATATTAATAATCTCCTTGTAATACTATTAAATATCATGACACAGAAAATCATGATATTGAGCAGTTTATGGTGAATCTGAGTGGAATTATATGGCAAAGAATAAAAAAACACATATTACACGCAGCGTTCGTCTCGAGTCTGAAGTAGATGCAGGAATACAGGAAGCGGCCGCCAAGAATGGATTGAGCGTAAATCAGCTTGCATCAAGAGCCCTGAAGAGATACGTGGAATGGGACTTTCTAGCCGACAGATTCGGATTCGTTGAGGTTCCTCCCGAACTCCTGCAAAAGATGGTGGAGTATCTTGCGGATGAGTCAATCAGGGAAGTGGGAAAATGGTTTGGCGGGACGGTGCTCAAAGAATATGTTCTGTTCTGGTTCAAGGAAATAAATTTCAAGAATGTGATCAAGGCTTTTCCGGAGATGATTGCCAAATATGGCAGGATGTTTGAATATGAGCAGATTGAAAACGATGATGGAGGCATGATTATTATCAAACACCAGTGGGGAGAAAAATGGTCTATTTTCTATGATCAAACGGTAAAGACGGCGTTCGGATCGCTTCTAAACTGCAAGGTGAAAACAGAAACTTCCCCAAATCAGATTACGATGTCTTACCTGTTTGCCAGCATTGAAGTTGTTCGTTAAATCTTCACGCCGAATACCTAACACAGCTGCACCTTTTAATGGGAATGCGTGATTGAAAGTTTTTCTGACACGGCGCGCCAGAAAGAAACTGTAGTGCATTCCCATACAGCCTTAGCAGGAGTATCATTCCTACTTCGAATATACCTTCAGGGTTTCGGCATAAATTGATGTTTCCTTCGACACCGAATTTACATAGAAAAGACCAAAGATCCAGACAGCCACATAAATGAGCCAGACAGAGCTGATTGCATACCCGATGCTGTCATCGACAAGATATTTTGCCAGACCTGCAATTGCTCCGAACAGAAGAAGAAAGAGAAGGGACAGTTGCGGCCAGAGTCTAACCAGAGGTTCTTTCCCGCCCTTCTGACCCTTTGGAGTCACTTTGAATGGCTTCTTCCTTCCAGTCAGAGCATAGACTGCAGAAACCAGGTATACGGGAAAGCAGACAAAATTGAGACTGATGTTAAGGATTGCGCTCGATATTCCATGCCCTCTCAGCCTCATAGTAAGGAAGAATGAAGTCATAGACAGAGCTAGATACGGGACTAGCGCATAGAACAGCAGGATGCCTGGGCCCACCACGGGCGGAATGCCCAGAAAAACATAGGTCAGCGGGGGAAGTATCACGAACATGTTTGCAAAACCGACAAGGTACCAGCTTGTGGAATTCAAGTATTCCCAGTACTGCGATGCCTTCATCCTTTTTGGGTGCCTCAACATCAGTTTTATGACCCTGGGCCAAAGAGAGATGGAGCCGAGCGACCACCGGCCCTGTTGTGTGAAGTAAGCCGCAAGTGTTGACGGCCCTTCTCCGAATACCAGCTTTTTGTTATAATACAGAGATTTCCATCCTCTGGCGTGCATGTTTATTGCTGTCGCCATATCTTCTGTTACTATTGTTTCATCAAAATTGCCGACATCACTAAGCGCAGCTACACGGTAAACCACGTTACTGCCGCAGGTGAACATTGCATTGCTCACACTCTTTCCCTCTGCGATGTAGTCAAAGAATAGTGCCTGCACAGACTGTGCTGCAGAAGCCATTCTGCTCGCATCGGTATTGACATAAACCTGAGGAACCTGAACATATGCGAGGCTGCCGTCGTCCTCAAGCAGCGGAAGTATTTCGTCAAAAAACTCAGGCGATGGCCTCTGGTCCGAATCGAACACAGCCAGGTATTCCTCGGTTACGAGATGCATTGCATCGTTTATCGCCCCCGCCTTGGCTCCCCGTCTGTTCTCTCTGTGAACATAGGCAACATCATAATTTTTAGCAATTTCTTTAACCGATTCCCGGATTCTAACATTTGTAGAATCATCCAGCAGGAAAACTCTTCCCCTTTCTCCGGTTGCCAGTTTTACTGCCGTTACAGTCCTTTCAATAATCTCCGCAGGCTCATTGAATGCCATAATGAAGACAGCAACTCTGCTGCTGGCGTATCTTCTGTAATAATTCGCAATCGTCTGCGGGTAGTGGAACTGGGCCTTGTAGAAGTTGTAAAGATAGGCCGAGGTCTGCAGTGCAAAGAAAGTGTCGCCTATTATCAGCAGAACGGCGAAGAAGTGGCTGGAAGGTGAATAACCATGTGAGAACAAGACGATACTGCTTATCACCAGATACAGAATCATGAATGGAAAAGTCATGAGAACAAGGACCAGGTACCCGAGTCTGTTTCCGCCCATAGACTCAGACATCCTGATGGTGAACGCGACAAACCGGGAGGAGAGGAATACGACTCACTGCATCATTAAAAGTAAGATTCATTGAGATCCCGCCGGGAACTCCATTATTTCATCCATTTCGGGCTCCTGCTCCGACTCGGCGGTCCCTGAAATCGGCAATCTGCCGAGCAGGGTCAGTTTCATCCGTCCGTCGACGATCCGTGTGCCGATCTCAAATCTTGACGGATCTATCTTTACACCTCTAATCTTAAGTGCTTCGATAAAGTGTGTTCTTGTATCGCCGACTGCCTGGAACCCGAGGTTGATTATACCGTCGACGTAGCTGTCGCCGTAACTGAACGAGCCAGGCCCGTACCTTGCGGTCTTTGTGAGCATCGAGGTGGTGCCCATTTTTGATAGACTCAGTATAAACCCCCTGATGAAATCCCTGCCGGCTGCGTCGTCTGGCCAGAAATCATCTATCGAATCTATCACCAGCCTTTTTGCTTTATGTTTGAGCACTACCATGCCCAGATCAGTAACGATCTTCAGCAGGTATGCCCTGACTGATGAGGCATCTCCCTTCAGCATCTTTTCCCTGAGATCCTCTATCTGCGTAGTCAGGTCGACTAGTAATATATCACGACGGAACAATTCGACTTCCAGTCCCTGATTTGAAAAATCAGAAAGAATATTTTCAATGCTCTGACCCGTGACGACCATCACACCTCTTTCACCATGTTTTGCTCCCTGTATCAGATAATTAACAGCCACGGTTGTCTTCATCGAACCTGATGGGCCGGAGAGTATGTATACCCGGCCGGAAGGGAATTCGTCGGCTATTTTTTCAAAGCCTTCAATTCCAAACGTTGTTGATGGCCGGGTTATCGGATTCAGAAATTCATTCCTGATGAAATGCCAGAATTCGTTCAGAGCGCCATCTGCATCCGCGCCGGCCAGTATACGGATGCCGAAATGCCTGGCCAGGCGCTCTCCTTCTTCATCCATTCCGTGAATTGCGATAATTACGCCGCGGTAGCCCTCTATATCGGAAAGTTCGCTGTAAAGTCTCTTGACATGTTCGGAACCCAGCGACTTATTCCCGATTCCCGGCACATTGATCACAATACCGCGTGTCACTTCTCCATATCCCGCATCCTGACCGGCAGGTGAACCGCGTTCCGCTCTCTGAGCTACAGCGATATCAAAGGTGTGAGTGATGCCGGACATGCCCTTCAACGTGGCTAACTGAACAGGATCGAGACCGTGCTGTTTCATGACTTCCACAAACTTGAAGAAGTCCGGTATTGCTTTTGTCACCGTATCTTTCAGTTCACTTTTAATCGAATAGGCGAAAGCCTGTCTGATCAGGCCGTCTCCGTATGAATAGAGCTTTGAGCATCTACGGCACCTGAATGCCGGAACAACTGACCTGCCGTGTGACTTATCCATTTTCGCAGCATACCCTCTGTTCGGAGGAGGGTTTACGGCGTTGAAAAGGTCCAGGGATATAGGGTCGGTGGCACTGCATGCAGGGCATGCGACAGTTTCAAACCATACCTGCCGCGTAAGAAAGCCAGCCTTGCTCAATAACTCAAGCCTTTCATTCAGCTCTACCGAGCCAATATGCAGAGTCTGTTCAAGTCCGGGATATCTGAAGTCGAATACCGCGTCAGGTGAAGGCTCGGCGGTGGTTCTGCCGTAATAGAGCATCGACAGAATGTGCTCCGAGTGATGGCCAATATCCGGCTCTTTAAACAAAATGTCATAAAACTGACTGGAGGCGTTACTCCAATTGCACTGTTTCATATCTTCCTGTCCGGCATTACGGCTCTTGAATGAGGCTGACAGTGCGTCAATTTTCCTTAGAGTTTCCTGATGTGCGTACACTGCCTGCGTTTTAGGTATATTCCGCTCTTTACTCTTATTTGATTTGCGCCTGATTGAATTTCTCGCAATAAGAATCGCAAGTAACAGGGTAAGAATCAGACCGATTGCGATGAGGTAATATAAAAAACGGTTAGCCGAGATTAAGAACCAATTGAGGAAATTGAACAGATACGCGAATCCTGCCGCAATCGTCACGTAGAGAGTGGCGGAAGCCAGTGCAGTTGAAATTGGCAGTTCGGTGCGGGAAAAGAGCCAGGACACTTCTTTTTCCGGCATAATAAATCCACTGCATTTCATAGATTACGCTCCTGTTTCCGTCAATTACACGGGCACTCCATTGCCGGAGTCTGTTGATGCAGTCTGGCAATATACGGACCGAATATCTCGGCATCTTCGTGAGCTACCGTATTTTTTCACACGTTTGCCTTATTTAGCCATTTGGTATCGACTTTCATTGGCTATGCCGGATGACATTTTACTGATTTACACGATGAGCCTAGACCTGACTGCAGCTGCAACACCATACATGTGCCGGCACATCAGGAAGGGTAAGATAGTACCGCCGTTGTTTCCAGAGTGAAGCCGGAGCGTCACGCACCCGCGAAATCGCCATCTTCTTGATATTTTTTAGCATAGATAAAGTTTAATTATCAAAAATGATAATAAGCACTTGCCATAACTGATGCCCGTAAAGCCAGAATGGCGCAAATACTGTCCAATGTTGCGTAAAAACTTGTGGCGGTTTTGCCTCGAAGTGAGGAAAGTTGGGGGCGAATTACCGTGATATCGAGAAGAAATGAAATTGAAATAACGAAGGAAGTCCTTTCGCTTGCGAAAGTATCTGCAGTAACTAAGACACAGATAGTGTACAGGTGCAACCTGAACTTTGCGTATGCACAGAAGCTCATAGATAAACTTTCAATGGAAAGGCTGATTTCCTTTGCGGAAGAGTCAGGAAGAAAAACGTACTCTACGACCAGCAAGGGCATAGATTTCCTTTATGAGATTGACAAAATGTTCGCAATCAGGCAGAGCAGGCAATAGCCTGCTGTATCACAACGGCGGGGCAAAGACAATGATGTCTGAGTATGCCCGCCCTACAAAGACCGCGCGAATTGACGCGATCCGCCGGGGCATTCAGGAACACAGCTGGACCCAGATTTTTTTGCTTTTTGCAGGACAGACAGTAACGGCACTCGGGTGGTAACGTGAAAAACAGAGCACACAGGAATCGATATGCTGCCGTTCTGGTTCTGGGCCTGGTGTGTTCACTGTCGTTCGGATATTTTTCCGGCGGGATGGCTTCTACTACAAAAACTACGGTAATAACCGGAGGCAACATCAATACGGCAGCCTCCTCAGGTCTGGTGGTCAATACAACTCTTACCAACAATTCGCTTTACGGCAACAGTTCAATGTACAATCCGCAAACGATATTCAAAAACATAACGAAGAGATTGAATTTTTCACTTTATTATGATTATAGCGCCTCCGGGAAGGTAAAAGTAAATGCAGAATTTGAAGTCATCCAGACGCTGTATTCTTCGACGGTCCCGTCATACAGCAAGGTACTTAATTCGAGCTTTATTTCATTCACATTCAATGGAACCAGGGCATCCAGATGGATTCAGATACATGTCAACATAACGGACGCGCTTCTCTTTGCAGAGCAGGTGAACAAGCAGCTGAATATTGTGCCTGCTGCTCCGAGTCTGATTATAAACATGACAGGACTGTCGGAAATAGATAATAAAGCCACACCTATGAATGCCAGCCTGAATCTTTCTTTCAACTACGAGAATTATCAGACTGTATTCTACAACCAACTTACAAATTACGACTACATCAGTAACGGAGGCAACCACTACTGGAATTCGTCTGCCCTGATTAACAATGATTCTGTAGTGCCTCTGCCGAATTTCAAAAATTTGTTGGAAACGATCTCACTGTTTTCCTACGCCACTTCCGTCCTGTGTGCTGCCGCCATGATTTCAATGATGATTCCGGAACGAAAGGAGAAACTTGCGAAGTTTATCGACGATAACAAGGATGATATTGTGAAAGTCAACTCACCTCCGGTCATCACCGGAAACGATTTTTCAGTGAGATCTCTTGAGGAGCTCCTGAGGATAACGCTGGCGTCCGGCAGGCCACTGCTGATGTTTGAGGGGGATGATTACACCATACTGTATTCGAAAGCGAACGATTCCGGCTACTATATGAAATTCCGGACCATCCATAACGACGAAAAGAGCTGAGGCACTTTCTTGTGCAGCAAGCCCTTTTCTGTTCGCGTGATAGAGGCATAATGCTGAGGACGGTTATACGCTCACTCCCAAAAACCGGTCAAACTTGCGCAGACTGACCCACGCTCTCAAGCGTCTTTCTCGCATAATTCAAGTTTGAACTGGCGCTGATGTATGTTGACATCAGCGGATACCAGAATATTGTGTTTACAAGCAGAATCGCGAAAAGCACATCCAGATTGAGATGATACAGCCAGCTGCCATAGGTCAGCGCTGCATTGAATGCTGCGAAGGTAAGACACTGGATTTCACTCATTCTCAGATCGGCCGGTAGATCCTTCAGTACATACGGTAGCCGGAATCGCTCATACAGCTTTTCCACCTCGCCGGTTATCGGACCATATTTCTCAACGAACTGCGAAACAGTAACGGTGCCTGAGCTCTGTGCACTTTCCACAAGATAACTGACAAAGGATGAGGCTTCGCCACCGTTGTAAAACTCAAGCAGGTCCTTGAATTTCAGAAGCAGAATCACATCGATATTTATACCGTGCACGGCGTGTGCAATCCTGTAAAACGAGATCAGCAGCACTGAGTCCGCTATCAGATAAGTTAAACTCAGTATAATGGGGAAAATTTCAGGGATCATTTTATCTTCACTATCAGCGGGACTAGCATCATTGGGAATATTACATAGAGGTAGATGAAGAAGTAGCCAAGATAGGGTATTGCCTGAATCACTATTCCGTGGACATTGCCTGCGGGTACCGGTGCCGGATCCTTCACAGGGTTTGCAAATCCTTTGGTTATGAAGAAAATTGTGCCGTTCAGATGGTTGATTCCAATCACCTGGTGAGCCACGGTCAGAGTCTTGTCCCATGGCGCAGTGAAGACAATTATGTTTCCAATGTGTATGCTCTGAACGCTGACACCCTTGACTATCAGGACAGAGTCTGGCTTGATTATGGGGTACATACTGCCTGTCGGGTCAACGTAGATAGGATGGGCAGTGCCCATAATGACGGGAAAGAGCACGAGAATGAAGATTGCAAATGCCGCCACACCTATAACGACGGCTTTTTCCAGCAAAGAGCCGCGCTTTTGCCCGGTCTTCCTGTCCCTCCTGTCCCCGGTGAAAATCTTTCTCGAATAGAAATTATCATTCGTCACCAGCTCAAGGACAAAGAACATGACGCCCAGGACGATAAAATTCCAGAAAGTAAGTATGAATGCGTCAACCTTGGTGACTATGACAAAGAAACCGGATGCCGAGTAGAGAGCATAGAACACCATGCCAGTGAGGTTATTCATTCTAGTTTTAACATAAAGGATGGAGAGGAGTACGAAAAGCACTACATCGTCCAACATCTGAAACAGTATGGTGATAACAATCTGCTGGTTTCCCGAGAAAGCCAGCAGGACAGTTTCGACCGTCAGATTGATGACCAGGAAGAGTGCGATAAAGGGCAACAAAGTTGATAATTTACCTGCTTTTACAAGCGATTTCATATTCAGGTTGAAAATCATCGCCTGAATTATAATTGCGAAGAGGAAAATCTGGGCCAGCCTGTAGGCAAGAAGAGCGTCGAGTGAGAATGTGAATCGTGCATGAAGAATCAGGAACGGTTCGAACAGGACAACAAGGAACATTGCTCCGAGGAATAAGCTTCTGTACACGTCCCTGTTGAATCGCATGTAGAGAAACCTGCTACCCATTGTGAAATAGAGGAATAGCACCACGCCTATTAGAACGAAAAGCAGTGCATAGAATCCAAGGGCGGATGGAAAAAGACTACCGATGACTGGATTCAGAAAGATGGCAAGAGATGCTATGAGTGTAATCAAAACGCGACTGATCCGGTTATTCACGGCGTTGAGATCGGATGCAGACTATATTTAACATACCACTGAACACTTTTTCTCATGATTGGTTAGTATCATTGTTTCTGTCTGTCTATTGAATATGTGCGTGCTTATGGAAACTAAAGTATCAGGGAGGAGGTGAATAAATGAATAAGAAAATATTGGCTCTCGCGATGATTCCCCTGCTTATAGGATTGTCGGGAGCTATGGCGTTTTCGCAGTTCACGGGTACTGACTCAAAGGCCATTACAGCGACCGCCGGGACATTCTCCATGACTGAGGGTGCGGCAGTGAGCAGCTATTACGTATCCAGCGGATCTATGATGACCGTTGGCGGACCAGTAGAGGATGGTCACGCAGCAGTGACATGGACGCCATCATCTGACAGCGGTAAGCTAGGAACGTCAACCCTGGCAGTCGGCGAAAGTTCAATGACCTATGACATTACTGTCTCAAACATTGCACCCGGCGAGTGGGTGAACGTGACGTTTACGCTCACTAACACAGGGTCTCTTGCAATAACACTGCTTCCTGGCATGCTGACGAGCGCTCAGTCAAGTGGCGTTGGCGGTGCCGCGTTGGGCGCCATTACAAACGACTCAGCATCGTCGACATCCTTTGTAAACGGTGTTGCGCTATCTGGATCAGGATGGGCGTACAGCGTCTTTGGCCTGTATCCAACGAGTCCTACGGTCCTTACACCAACTGGAGCTTCGTCTGTAACGACATTCACAGTCTCAATAGGCCTTGGAGACAGTGCGAGTAACAGTTACGAAACCAGCTCGTTTACCGTGGCAGTTTCCATAAGCCTTTCTGCAGAGTGAGTGTCTAAGACAAATACAACCTCAAACCTCTTTATCAACATTTTTTATTACATTACAAGCTGTGCTTATTTCCATAGCTCTTATTCTACTGCGTTTTGTCTAAATCCTTGCATGATTGTTCGTAATTTACAGTTCTATCTGTTGTTTGCAGCTTCCACTCAGAGGTGCGCGACTGGCTTAAGATATTTCAGAATGTGTGTTACGAACAACAGTTCCCTGTTTGATTAATAAGCAGACTGCCAATAAGGTATCGGAGCAATGTAAAAGGTGCTAACGAAACTACTTTCTATCGCTGTGATTTGCGTATTCATAGGGTCCACTGGTGCACTAGCGTTCTCACAGTTCGTCGGAACTGACGTGAAAACGATAACTTCAACAGCCGGTTATCTCTCCTACAAGGAAAATGGACATCTTATTGAAATAAATGAATCGGACGCTGGGACAGTGACCGTGACGGGCCCCAATGGAGTAGTTCACACGGCAAACGGACAGCCTCCCGGCACTGACGGAAAACTGGGTGAAATTCTGTCGGTTTCTAACGACATCGTCTACAATGTATATGTGAATAACACCGCCCCTGGAAACTGGATAGAGATACTTTTCAACATAACGAATGAAGGCTCAACTCCCATTTCCGTCGGCTTCTCAGGATACGCAGTTTCACCCTCGGGGGCAACAATTACAAAGTTGTCCAAGAGCGATTTCACAAGGCAAGGTGTTTTCACGCCTGGAGGTGGCTGGGTATTTGCGACCACTTCAATCGTACCCATAAGCCCGAATTCTGTTCACAAGGTTTCTTCCTTTTTCATGTACTTCGGACTGGCAAGCAACACGCCGCTGAGCTTCAGCCAGAGCACCATAGTACTGACATTAACGATTGATGTTTCATCCACTTGATACAAAACCGGTCATTAGGCCCTTCACAATAGGAGTTTCATTGTCCGGCGGAAGCATACCAACTTCTGGCTTTGCTGCATCCAGCGAAGTATGCCCTGTCAACAAAATTCTGAATGGCTAATGCCTGCGTCATCAACGCAGAACGATGCAAACCAGGACGCCACACTACAGTGGTGTTATTTCCTCTTCTGTTTCCATTTTCCAAACATCGCATGTCCGGCCACACCGGCCACTGCTGCAACCGCAATCAGAGACAGTAGAAGCAGCATAGTGAATGGGGAGGATGACGCTGAGGATTTGGATACCGGCGCTGAAGTCTGCGGATTCAACTGACTGACCTGTTCCCTGAGATATGCCACCTGAGAATTCATGCTCATGACGGTTGCATTCGAACTTCCGACCATTGCCGCGAGCGATGCAATTTCAGTGCTTATGTTTGAAAGACTGATGTTAAGTTCGGCTATCTGTGCCTTTATTACAGAGACGGAAGCATTGCCGGCGCTGATTTCGCTTCTGATTGTTGCGATTTTCGATTCTGACGAGGCAATCGCGCCTTCTATCAAGGAGATTTCTTTCAGTTCATGCTGTATTCTGATCTGGTTGTTGTCGAGGTAGAAGGAGATGCTTGACGTGCCGCTCAGACCGGATGGCGTTGAAGCCACAAATGTAACGGTATAATTTCCGTCAGCGTACGCGGTCGTATTCCAGGCATATGAGCCGTTGACCGGGAGGGAGCCGGCGATTACCGTGGACACCGAAGATGTGCTGGCGACTAATTCACCGGTACTGCCCGCAGGAGCGCCTGCCGTGTGATAGTATAGCATAACGACACCGTTTGCGGTTGAATTGCCGACAGTAGAGAGTGAGGTAACCGGAGCGTTCACCAGAGCATTGAATATACTGTATTCAAACGCCCAGCGGATCGGATTCTGCGTTGCACTTGCGACAACGGTGAAAGTTCCTGCTGAGAACGATGTGGCTTCCACGATGTTTGCGCCCACAGCCACGACGCTGATGTTGATGAGCGGTGCGCTCGCTGAAGGAACCTTGAAACTGAATGGAACGACACCGTTTGAAACATTGCTGGTTGAAAGGCCGCCATAGTCATTAGTGAGTAGAGGGAATGAAACGTTTGTGTACTGAGAGGAACCCTGAATGGTGATGTTGAGGCTGCTGACATACTTCATGTCATTAAATGTAACATTGCCGCTGACCATGCCTGTGCTGTTATCGATGTGCGCGTTCACCAGATATGACCCTGACTGTGGTTCAACGTAAACAGTGAGCTGATTGGAATAATGTCCCTGGTATTCTGCCTGGAGGATGAATACCTGCGTGTTCAGGGGACCGTCGTTCGTGGATATCATGGCATTGGTCCAGAACCCGGCGCTGCCCCTCAGATCTGTTATGTACGTGCCCAGCGTCGCTCCTGGAGAATAACTGGAACCGTTCAGGAATGGATCCATTGCAGAATAATTCACGACGACTGCCTTCTGAACCACCATTGCATCAGGCACAGGCTGACCGTCGAACATCACTGTGACAGGGTACATCATGGTGTACTGGCCTGGCGCCGTTGTGGAGAACATAGGCACATTGACATGGCTGGTTTCAAAGTTGCCGTAGATGTCGGATGCGCCGATAACAAGTTGCCCTGTTGCAGGCTTCGGCAATATTGAGTAGAACTGGAAGGACCAATTACCTGAAGCAGTCGTGATTTGGAAGCTACCGTATTCGGGTGACTGCGACGTGCCCTGCCTGAAATTATAGACAGGAGTGTAAGTGAAATTAAGGTTGCCGGCCGTAAGGCTGAGTGTTGTTGTGTTTCCGCCTGCATAGGTTCCTTCATTCGTGCCGCCGCTGTAAGCTTTCACGGTCAGCGATCCGGAGAAGGTGGACGGGGCGGTTATTCTGAAATGGTAGCTGATACTCCCAGTAAGATTTGTGAATGAATTAACTGCACCGCTTGCATTGATGACACCGATGCTGAAAGGCATATGCAGCATACTTTCTCCGGCGGAAAGACCGTTTCCGGTAAGATATTCGGTTACAGTTGTCGCATTGAGCATTCCCAGACCCTGCAGATAATTCCATCCGCTGCCTGCGGGATTGTTCAGTGTTGCAAACCAGCCTGGAAGTACAGGGTCCGTCGGGTAACTGATGGAATAATTATACAATTCCCAGCTCATCGAGTTGACGTAATAGCTGTTGTAGTCAACGCCGTTTGCAGACATATGGAGATATGCGCTGGGCAGGGTCGAATTGCCCGACGCCTGATATGCATTGTGTATGTCGAAGAGCAGCGGGTTTACGTCGCCAAGGCTTGGCATTCCAAGCGTTGTGTTAACCTGTTCCTCAATGAGTGCCCATTCTCCGGCCGTAATAGGTGTTGCAAACGATGTGCCTCCGTAGAACATCTGCCACCCGTTCATATACAGCGTCATGTTAAACGCTGCGGCACCGCTGATTACAGGGTCTATTCGTGCTCCGGTGGAATATGTATCAAGAGCGTTCTGCCACCAGGGCTGTGATGCGCTCATTGACTGGCCGAAACCCCCCGCAATCGAGCCGAAAAACCCGGGGTAATACCAGTATGAGAAACTCGAAACTCCGGTGGCGTTTGCCATATGCAGAGTCACATTCTTGCCGTTCAAATTGAAAATCGTATAAACACCCGTGGCAGGGAATACCTGACCGTGTGACATTGCAGTCAGCTGTCCTCCGCCGACAGAAACAGAGCCGCTTGCAATTGCCGGCATTCCTGCTCCGGCTGCAGTACCATCGCTTCCATAATCACCGGATGCGAAGAAATTGGTCACACCTTCCAGTGCAAGTTCCTCAAGCATGCTGTTTTCCACAGTGAGATACATCGGAGAACCGAAGGCAAGCGTTGCATATTCGCCTGCCCCATATGAGTTGCTTGTAATGCTCACTGAAGTGCTTGCGTTGGTGTACGAGACCAGATTCTGAGCTATGTACGAGTATGCGTAATCAAAAAGTGAAAAACTGGGCGAAGGGATAGCAACAAGATCGATGTGGGCTTTCGGCGCCATAGTTGCAAGGTACTCAATGTCCAGCGCAGTCTCCAGCGTCCATCCATAATTGGTCCCGCTGGCGACTGTTGCACCCATAAGAGGAATCTGTGTAAGACGATTTGCTATCTGACTGGAATTGTGAAACACTATCGCCGAGAAGTCATTTACTATCGTTGGACTGATAAGACCGACCTCGATAAGTGCAACAGTTACGTTCTGTCCCATGTCGGGTAGATGATTTACAGTCGATTTTCCGCTCCACAGGTTACTTGCGCCTGTCAGAACCGGAAGAGTTCCGGGGAAAAGCAGCTGATAGTTGCTTGCAGGCATTCCAAGCGAGCTCGCCTCGGTCGCGTTTACATATCCATACGTCCCGTTGAGATAATAAAGCGATGTTGAGGCTGGCACAGCGCTCGCTGCGGACGGCAGCGGTGTGGACTGAAATGAACTGAAATTTGAGCCGGGATAGAGACCGTTGGGCAACGAAATTGAAGGCTGCATGTATATTCCGTTCAAACCCGCTATACCGGATACCCAGCCGGCAATACTGGCCGGCAGGTAGGATGGCGCAGTACTCGCATAGAAAGGCAATGTGCTTACGTTTCCAGCGATTCCACTGCCTGGACCGAACAGCGGCTGCCATGAGCCGCTGGAGTTGTATACCATGTCAAATGCATGCATGGTTGTGTGGAAGGCATTGTCAATCTGTACCGGGCTGCCCTCGGCTGTTATTGAAATCCTGGTTGAATCCGGATAAATTTTAAGACCGTATGATGAAAAATAATTTTCTATTTTGCCATATACTGCTGCCGGAACGCCAAACTGTGAAGACACACCTGCAGGCGTTAGATGAGTGCCGTAACCACCAAACGCAGGATTGCTGATGAGATTCAGCTCATTTGACATAGAGGTCGATGAATTCAGTGATACGGTTATGAAAATACCCGGCACTGAGCTCGCGCTTGAATTGTTTACCGGTACGATTGTTATATGTCCCTGAACGAAGCTGGTATTCGCGACATTACTTGAGGCTGAAACCCGGATAAGATGATTGCCAGGATCCTGCAGGAATGCAGTGGATTTAGTGCCTGCATGAGGCGAAAATGCAACAGAGGATACGGCCACTGAAATGACTAACAAAGCGATGGCGACTGAAATCATCCAACGTCTGTGCGTAAGTTTCATCTATACTTGACCTCTGTATTGCATTCTTTAGTGGCATCGCGTCTTGGTAAGAATCCTATGCTAAGTTCTGGCCTTCTATTCATCATAACAGGTGTTTCGCAGGCTTTACGGGATATTACTGCTACTTATATGTTTAGATGGCGATCGGAGGGTTTGATAATTATTTGTTCACAAACAACGGCTTGATGTGCCATGGCAAATTTTCATTGACGATGGATGGAAAGTTTCAATCGAAATAGGCACTCCAGGACGTGCTTGAAACGTTTTCTCAATGCAGCCGGCTGATTTTCGAAATCATACGGTGCTGGTGATCACGCATAGAATAGCCTCATCTGGTGCCCTCTTAAGCAGGGCAACTATTTATCCAATATACGAGTTACACAGATCAGGTGATGAAGCTCACCGTAAACCGCCGTTCGGCTGATGGCTTCTACGAATGAAGGTTCGGCTGAGCTGATGCAATTATACCACAACGCAGGGCAATGGGATAAGGCACCGGTCCTTGACAACGCAGCTAAATGGATCGCTGACAGCATTCGCGAACTATCCTGCCGCCAGGATAAGTTGATAGCGACAAATCTGAATGAAACATTACTTGATTCCAGCCACCAATCTTCAGGTGCAGTTGCTGAGGATTGTTTCCACCGTCCTGTGGAAGATGTTGCAATAATCGCACACCTTTGTATGAACCACAGTATGGATATGCAGAAGTTCATGGCCGGGATAGCGCAGGGAATTCCATTTCAGGGAGAAAGAAAATGATTGCCATAAATGTTCCTGGACTTGCAGCCATGAGATTGAACTACCTTGTCCTTGACTTCAACGGCACACTCGCGGCGGACGGAAAGCTGATTCGTGGCACAGCAACGAGATTGAACGCGATTTCCAGACGTCTGGAACTCCATGTCGTGACAGCCGACACTTTTGGCAGCGCATCGGCACAGCTCAGTAACATCAGGTGCGCTCTCCACATAGTCAAAGGCGCTCATCAGGATGTGCAGAAGGAGCGCATGGTCCGAAAACTCGGCCCGGAGCATACAGTCTGCATTGGAAACGGCAGAAACGACATGAGAATGCTCAAGGCATCAAGGCTTGGCATATGCGTGGTTGGCAGCGAAGGTGCCTCAGCTTCCGCGATGTCTGCGGCTGACATCTGTGTTACGGGCATCACTGACGCACTGGAAATGCTTCTCAAAACAGAGAGGGTGAAAGCAACCCTGCGGTTATCCTGATTGGACGGCGAACGACGATGAAGAATAAACAGCATCATTTGGCATATAGACTGCCCGGCCGGAGCACACACATGCCGGAATCAGGCCCGCGAAACACAGCCACAGTCAGAGCTGACGCACATGGAAGGCAGCTGTGTCTGAGAGAATGGTATTGGCACCAGTCCGGCAGGCGCCACGCAGGAACGCAGGGTGTCACGAGTCGCCTGACTTTGAGACCAGTCGGACTTTCACTGTCTTTGCGAAATTCCAGCCGGAGCATGGGAGATGGGCATATTGGCATTTCAGAGTATACTTTATGAAAAACTGGCCTGGAAGTCAGAAGAGAAACATGTTGAACCGGACTTCTTCGCAGATTTGAACCTTGACAAAATCATAAATGCAATCACGCACGGCAAAGACGATTATGACCTCAAGCCGCTCTACTATGAGCCTGTGGCAAAAGTCAACGATGTGCTGTACAGGCAGGAAGTGATGAAGGAACTGGAACGGAGGGACGTGATGGATGCGACCATGTCCTTCTCCGGCGCGATGCAAAAAATCAGAAACAATCTCAGGTTTAACGACAGACTTTACTACAAATACAACAAGGAGGGAAATCTTCTAGACACGGCGGAAATGTACTGCAGCGCCGCAAGTGCATATGCAGCATTCCTGTCCTCGGTCAAACTTGACTCCCGTGGTTTCAGATCTCTCAGTGAATATCTCTCTAACTATGTGAAGTCGGAAGGTTTCATCTCACTGAGAAATAGAACGGCTGGCATGAGAACAGAATTGTCAGACATCCGGTTCAGCATGCTGATAAAAGAAGGGCAGATAGTGGTCAAAATGGAAGAATCGGATGACGACTACAGCAATGACGTCCTGATGGCGTTCGAGAAATTCAAACAGGGGGCGGTGAAGAACTACAAGGCAAAATATTTCGATCATGCGGGAATGAATCACGTGGAAGCGGAAATCGTCAACCTTGTATCACGGCTGTTTCCGGAGACCTTTGCGCATCTTGATGCGTACTGCGCAGGGGTCTCCGGCTTCATGGATGATACGCTAGTTAGATTCGACAGGGAAATACAATTCTACATCGCCTATCTCCAGTACATATCTCTTTTCAGGGCTGCCGGTTTCCATTTCTGCTATCCGGTTGTGACTGAGAATGACAAGAATGTCCTTGGCGTTGAAGCCTATGACATGGCACTGGGCGCGAAGCTGATTGGGGAAAAGAAGCAACTCGTCTGCAACGATTTCAGCCTTGGTGGATCGGAAAGGATAATAGTCGTCACCGGCCCGAACCAGGGAGGCAAGACCACCTTTGCCAGAACATTTGGTCAGCTGCATTACCTGGCAAACCTCGGTTGCTGCGTCCCGGGCAGGGAGGGCAAACTGCTGCTGTTCGATCGTCTGTTTACTCATTTCGAGAAGGAAGAGGACATAAGCAACCTCCAGGGCAACCTGGAGAGTGACCTGGAAGGAATGCACGCGATACTTGAGCAGGCAAGCTCCAGAAGCATTGTCATCATAAATGAGATGTTCAGCGCAACAACGGTCCACGACGGCGTTCTGCTCGGCAGGAAGATTCTTCGCAAAATCGCCGATATGGACGCACTGTGCGTTTACGTAACATTTCTTGACGAATTGGCATCGCTTGACAAGACAGTTAGCATGGTAAGCACTGTGGATGCAGGCAACCCTGAGATACGCACATTCAAGATACTGAGGCAACAGGCTGACGGCATTTCCCATGCTCTTGCAATTGCAAGAAAGCACGGTTTGACCTATGACGTCCTCCGCGGGAGGCTGAAACACTGAAAGTCCATCTGATGCACAGAGAACGCGATTTCGATACGGGCAAAGAGATATCGAAAATGCAGCTGGCGCTGATGCAGGATATAGAGCTGGAGAAGCTGCTCGGTGCGATGAGTGCGGGGGACAGTTTCCTGAAGGAGATATCGAAAATTGCACTCGTCTCGGGCCTGGCGAGTCAGGATGAGATACTGTACCGGCAGCAGGTGCTCAGGGACTGCCTCAGACATGCCGCCGTAGTGAGGGAAATGTATGAAGTGACGCTGAACGCCGTAAAAGGGGAGAAGAAAGTCTACTTCGGCTTTTTCAGCGAATATCCAAGCAGCATTCTCGGCAGGGCAGTGCAGGTGCTCACGCTCTTCTTTGAGACACTGAAGAAACTGAAATCGATGGCCGATAATTACCATCAGCAATTTGAGTCAGACGGCTTCAAAACACTCTTTGCAATGCTGAGACAGGAGTTGAGCTCCGAATATCTGGCAACGGTCCAGAGTCATCTCAGCGAACTGAAGTTCAGTCACGGCGTACTTGTCGGAGCGAGGCTTGGAGAAGGCAATACGCCGTCAGGATTTATTCTTCACAGGCAGCGCCGGAAAAAGCGCGGACTGCTAGGCAATATCGTTTCCAGAAACCGCAGGCAATTCACTTACACACTTCCCGACAGGGACATGAACGGAGCCCGGGAGATGTCGGAATTGAGAGACAGAAGCATAAACCTGGTGGCAAACGCGACTGCAGTTTCGGCAGATCACATACTGGCCTTTCTTAACATGCTGAGAACTGAGCTTGCCTTCTACATTGGCTGCATCAATTTGAAAGAGCGCCTGGCCGGATTCGATTTGCCGATTTGCTTTCCGTCACCCGTGTCCGGGCAAGCGGGCATTCATCGTTGCATCGGCCTGTATGATGCCAGTCTCGCTCTGGAGCTGGAAGGGAAGGTTATCAGCAACGACTTCACGGCGGATGGAAAGGAACTGGTGATCATCACAGGCGCAAACCGTGGCGGCAAGTCCACCTTCCTGCGCAGCGTAGGGCTCGCCCAGCTGATGATGCAGTGCGGTATGTTTGTTCCGGCAACATCCTTTGAGGCATGCCCTTTCAATGGTGTCTACACACACTTCAGAAGAGAGGAGGATGCGACGATGAACAGCGGAAAACTGGACGAGGAGCTTTCGAGGATGAGCGCCATAGCCGGGGATATCAGGCCCGAATCCCTTCTTCTGCTCAATGAATCCTTTGCATCGACAAACGAAAGAGAAGGCTCTGAGATTGCAAAGCAGATAATCAGGGCTGTGCTTGAGCACCATGTCAGGATATTTTTCGTCACGCACTTTTTCGAGATGGCCGGGGATTTATATCGGCAGAAGGACGACAGATATCTGTTCCTGCTTGCAGAGCGTAAGGCCGATGGATCCAGGAGCTTCAAAATCAGGGAAGGAGCCCCGCTTCCGACAAGCTATGGCGAAGACCTGTATGTGAAGATATTCGGCAACGGTGACAGGCCTGTGACAGCTAAGAAAGAGTGAAGAAGCGGCTTTGAATGTGGAAAGGACGGAAGGAGTCCGTGAAATGAGAAAGCTGAGAACATTGGCTCAATGTTGTGGCCAGCCCGTCAAATGCGAAGTTCTCACTCAAGGCTGAAGAATTACTGCAACCCGAGCCGGGTATCAAGAGCGGGAACGCCGTGGCAGTTTCGGCTCAAAAGGAGGCTGGCTCAGGGTATTTGAATACCATGGTTGAGCCATTATCTCCGAACAGGATCACCGAGTGCCTTTCAATTGTACAGTATAATATACAAAAACAATCAGAGTCTGTACATCACGCTATACAACAGTGCCGACTGTAAATGACTTCCTGTAAGTCCTGATTCTGTGGCACGGCTTCCGATCTGACGATTTCATTGCGCGTGATATTGAGACAGACCTTGACAAGCTGCAGATTATTCACTGCGACCTGTTCATGTAAACTGTCTCAAATGCTCTCCTCACATCTCTGGCCGCTTCCTCCGAAGAGAGATGGGTGTAAAGTTGCGTGGTGGCTATTGAAGCGTGGCCCAGATGCACCTGTACTGCCCTGAGATTCACTGCGCTCCTGACAAGGCGGGTTGCACACCAGTGCCTCAGTGCGTGAGGATGCATGTCCCTGATCCCAGCCTTCGCCCCCTCACGTTTCACCATCCGCCGCATACTGCTGTAAGACAGCCTGTTGCGTGAAGAAGTGAATAATGCACGAGCATCCTTTGACTTCCGTTGCTTCAGATACGTCATTATATCAGACCTGACAAAATCGGGAAGACCAACCTTTCGTTCAGCCTCGAGTTTCTCGCTGCGCACGTGGAGGTATTCATTCTGAACGTCTGAAATGTTGAGTTGAACTACCTCTCCGAGTCTCAGGCCGCAAAATGCCATTATCTCAATGATTGTCTTGTTTCTGAGTGCGGTTATTCTGTTTTTACCCTCTTCACATACACGTATAAGCCTGAAAACCTCATCATCCTTCGGAACCCACGGCTCCTTGCTCCTTCGCTGGCGCAAACTCGGGACCTGCAGCTTAATGCCCTTGAACCTGAACCATGCAGCGATGTCCTTCATCTGATTGTTTATCGTCCCGTCTCTCCTGCCCTTCTTGAGCTGCCTTTCGACATACGCCCAGAGCGCCTCTGTACTGGGGTTGTCCAGATCTAGCTTCCGATACAGCGAGCGGACAGTCCGCGTCATTCTAACCGATGTCGTCAGGGAATACTTCCCTGTGCCGACAGCCCACGTTCTAAAATTGGCCATCTCTTCGTTATCTGGCTCCATTTCCGATTCCTCGAAGTTATTCATCCGAAAGACGGATAATGTCAGAGCCAGTCTGACATCTTTCGTCTTTCTGCGATATACTGAGAATGTATTGGGTTTATACGCCTATTGGGGGGATGGCCGATTGCTCTCAGACAACCCTTACGGGCGTTCTTTCCCAATACCGGTGTTCTGCCGCCACATGTCCGATGCTAACCTGCGATTCTCTCAGAATGAATGCAGAGCGTCGGTTAGTCATGCAAAATGTATTGAGTTTGTTTGCAATTGAGCGCACATGAATCTGCCTTCCAGACTGAAGCGCGGTGACCGCATAGGTGTAGTATCGCCGTCGGCACCCATCGACACAGATGAACTGCTTTCACGGCTGAACAGCGGGATCAGGGTCCTGAATGACATGGGATTCGATGTTGTTACAGCAAAAAATGCATTCAAGGTTCGGGGGCATTCTGCCGGCACACCGCTCGAAAAGGCGAATGACATAAACACCATGTTCGGGGACGAGAGCATATCAGCAATCATCTGCTCCCAGGGTGGAGGGACTGCCAACGGCTGTCTCCCGCTTCTTGACTGGAAGCTCATACAGGATAACCCGAAAATATTCTGCGGCTTCAGCGATATTTCAGTGCTGCTCAATGCAATTTACGCCAGGACAGGGGTCGTGACATTCCATGGAAGCGACGTTGCCTGGGGATTCGGCTGGAAGCCCTCCGAGTACGATATTGCGGAATTCACCGGAAGGCTCATTGAAGGAAAAACCGGAGAAATAGCTGCGGCGGGAGAGCGGAAAACGGTGAGAGGAGGCAGAGCCGAGGGCAGGCTGATGGGCGGCAACATCATGTGCCTGCTGAAACTGGCAGGAACGCCATACTGGCCGGACTTCAGCAACGCCATCCTGTTCATGGAAGGCTACACCGTCGGTCCTGATGACTGCGATTACATGTTCAATCAGCTGATGCAGATGGGCGTTTTCGATGACGTCAGGGGCGTTATTGTGGGCCATGTGCACAGCCTGCAGACTGCCAAGCACGAAGTGATGCAGATGGAAGATGTACTGCTGGATGTGACGAAAGACTATACGTTCCCGATACTCAAGGTGGATGATTTCGGGCATGAATGCCCCAACACGATCATACCGGTCGGCGCCGGCGGATTCGTCGATGCAGACCGCAGAGAATTCGGAATCAGTGGAGCATGCGTCCTCTGACATTCAACCGCCAAAATTGCAATGCGGATGCGCGCCGGTGCTGCGGCACGCACCTTCTGATGAAGCATCCGCTGCAGAGCTCGCACGTAAATGCAGTAATTGCCTGCAATCGAGTAGAATACACAGAACACCGGATGGGCTGCCTCAGGACGGTCAGCCTAGCTCGATTCCTGTTGCCTTGCTCGAAGCGCGGCGTGCAGAAGCTCTAAATTGCCGCCCGCACAATTAAAATTCTGAATATCGTTCACGGTTGTGGCTGTGAGCGGCCGCCGGAAACATTGCGCCGATCGTCATCTTGGCTTCCATTTAGACATCCACCAGTCGGCATGCGGCATGCCGCTCTTTCCTACGGCACCGATGAGCTCGTCGATGCTGTAAGACACGCGCCTGAATCGTACCGACAGGGAAGAATGCCCTGCCTCAACAATTGCATATTCCGCCCTCACAGGGCGGTAATGGCTTCCGTCGCTTCCGATATCATAGGGAAGACCGACGCTGCCCGGATTGATAAGCTGTGAACTTCCATGCCTCCTGAGCATCTGAACATGCGTATGGCCTCCAGCAAACAGATCATGAGCGTGTTTGGCAAAAATTTCAGCGATGGTTTTCTCCGCGGTAGACGCATCGATGACTTCGGTGTTGGACCTGGGCGAACCGTGAAAGCACAGTATGCTCCTGCCTCCAAAGCGGACGTGAAGGAGCGGACTGAAGGCAGCGATGTGATTCAGCTCTTCGCTGCCGAGCTTCTGCGAGCACCACATATCTATTGCAGGTATCTCCGAACCCCTGTCCGTATTGAATTTGGCTGGATCGGGACGCAGTATGCGCTCGTCGGTATTGCCCATGACAGACGGAATGCCTGCTCCGATCAACATGCGGACAGCATCCACAGGCGCCGGGCCGGTTGCAGCCACGTCACCGAGGCTGATCACATGCTCCACCCCGAGGGCTGACATATCGTCGAGCGCCGCTTTGAGCGCTACCGTATTGCCGTGAACATCGGACACAATGGCAAGCGTCCTTCCTTCAATTTCAATCACACCGCCATCACTGTTGCCGTTCAGTATATCACCTTTCCCGCCGTCCGTTCTTGAGAGTCATCGGTTGTGTGCTTGTGCTGCGCTGCGCTGCCGCCTGTGATGACACCGCGCTAATCGTTTATCACATCGCCCCTTCTGAGCACCTCTGCAACCTCCGGCCTGAGTATTTCGGTCGGCAGAGGCTTGCCTTCTGCCAGCGTCTTTCTTATGCCGGTCTGACTGGTGCTCTGATGAAATTCATTTCCGTGAGGACATATCTTTCTCGACGCCATGCCATTGCACGCCCTGCAGTAGAATGTCTCCTCATACCTGAGCGGAATGACGCCGACGTCGAAATCATCGAATATTCGGTGTCCGCCGTAAGGGTCGTAGTAATTGCCTACGCCGGCCTGATCCCTGCCCACTATGTAGTGCGAGCAGCCGTAGTTGCGCCTGACGATTGCGTAGAAGAGCACCGCTTTCGGACCGGCATAGCGCATGGATATCGAGAGCGAGGCAAGCAGCACACGGTCGCTGCGGTAATAATTGGAAACAAACGCCTCATAAGCATCCATGATCACTTCCGGGCGATAGTCTCCCTTCTTCAGTTTGCCTATTACAGGCTGGATGAACAGCGCATCTATGTCATCCCTTTCGAGCGTTGCCCTCTGAATGTATTCGTGCGCCGTGTGAGGAGGATTCCGTGCCTGGTAGCCTGCAACGTTTTTCCATCCCTTCTGTTTGAAAATGGAGCGTGTCTCTTCCGGCGTGAACTCGAATGCAGTGTGTGGAAGTCTCCGGAGGAGTTCGACCCTCCCGGATATGCAGACATCTCCCATCTGAGATAGGTCAGCGACATTCGGATGAGCGGCGTCAGCAGTGCCATAGACCTTCCTGGCCACTTCGCTCTTCTGGAGGGGGAATTTTTCATCCACGGCAATCAGTGCGAAGGGTTCGCCAGATGCATCGAGTATGGCGAGTGTATCGCCCCGGCGTGCTGCATCAACTACTGCCGCATCGTGTTTTCCCGAAGGTGCCAGAAACACCGGCATTGTCCACGGCATGCCGTTTGATAGCCTTCCCCGCTCCAGTACACTCGTGAAATCCTCCACGGACATGAAGCCTTCAAGCGGACTGTACGCGCCGAAGCATATCTTCTCGGCATCATACACCTGATCTATGATCGGGCTTATTGATGGAAGATCGTGCGCCTCCCCGATCCTCCTGCGGGCCACCGCCTCTTCGATAACAGTGCTGACGAGTTTTCCGCCGTACGGAGCAGGTATCATGCTTTCACCCTAACCTCAGGGCACTATATGGTGAACAGGGATGGACTTCAATTCCCACTGGCCCGTTGCAGGATCATATCTTGAATTGACGAATACATGCCACTGCTCATCGTCCACGTGCGGAAAGTCTGCCCTGTAGTAGTATCCGGGCCATCTGGTCTCCTTCCTGAAAAGCGTATGCCTGACAACAGCCTCAGCGACCCATATCCTGTGATTCAGCTCCCAGGTCCTCTGCAGCTGATGCAGATCTTCGGCACCGATATGGTTTGCATCCTCCTTCAGCATCTGCAGTAGATGGAGTCCCTTGTTCAGCAGCTTTTCATTGGTAGAATAATACGAACTTACGCCTCCGCAGTATTCGTCCATAATCTTCTCAAGCCGCTGCAGCCCCTGCTTGGGCGTTATGAAAAACGGTGAGACGCTGCCTTTCACGATCACATGGCTTCCGACTTCATAGTTTTCGAGAGGGCGGTAGACCTCTTCCCTGATTCTCTCCACCGAGGCCGCATTGAGTTCCGGTTTGAAATCCGCATGTTCCCTGACATACCTGACTGCGGCCTTTGCCGCGAGCCTTCCTTCTGTGAAGGAGCCGGAAGAAAATTTATGAGCGCTGCCTCCGACAGTGTCGCCCGCGCCGAACAGGCCCTCGACCGTCGTCATACGGTTGTAACCCCAGTTATAATCCGGGGGCGCGAAGTCCTCCGGGCCGCTAACCCATGCTCCGGCGCACACGGCATGAGAGCCCATGACGTATGGCTCCGACATGGTAAGCTCAGAAGGATCTTCTTTCGGATCTATGTTCTGCGACGCCCACATCACGGCCTGCCCGATCGTCATGTCCAGGAAATCTTCCCAGCCGAGCTCCTCCTTCTCGCGCGTGTCAAGTGAGCGCTCCGTGTGAATGTAGATGGGACCCTTTCCCGCCTTTATCTCCTCAAGCATGAGATGATTCCTCAGGCAGGTCGGCATCGGTTTGGCGTCTGCATATTTTGAACCCACGTAAGATCTGAGGCTGTCGATGTGCGCCTTTTCGTACTCCTCGCCGTAAGCGTTTGTGGCAACGGACTTCAGCATGAGGAACCATGCGCCTACCGGACCGTAGCCGTCTTTGAATCTCGTCACCACGATCCTGTTTTCCATCTGAATCATCTCCGCTCCGGCCTGCATCAGGAGAGCATAAGCGGAGCCGTTATTCCATGGCGGATACCACGTCCGCCCGGCGCCCTCGCCGATGGACCTGGGCCTGTATATGTGCGAAGCACCGGCTGCACCGACGATTACGGCCTTTGCCCTGAAAACATAGAGTGTTCCGTCGCGAACATCCAGGCCTATTGCGCCTGCGATGCGTTTCGCATTCTGCGCATCTGTCAGCAGATGGGTTATCATGACGCGGTTGTAAACTGCATCAACTGACTTCTGTGCTGCCTCCGCTATAATCGGCTTGTAAGATTCCCCGTGTATCATGATCTGCCATTTTCCCTCCCGCTGATAGTGACCAGTTTCCTTGTTGTACATCATCGGAAGGCCCCATTCCTCGAACATATGCACGGTGGCGTCGACATGCCTTGCGACGTCGAAGAGCAGATCCTCCCTGACGAGCCCCATGAGATCGCCCCTCGCGTACCGCACAAAGTCTTCGGGCCTGTTTTCGCCCCATCTCATGCCCATGTAGCAGTTGATTGCGGACAGGCCGTGCGCGACCGCGCCGCTCCTCTCGATGTTTGCCTTTTCCGCAATGACGATTTTCAGACCCCTGCCCCAGTAACCGGCTTCATAGGCCGCACCGCATCCCGCGAAACCGCCGCCCACAATCAGTATATCACAGTCAACATGCTTTACAGAGTTCGTTTTTCTGAGCGACAACAGCATCACTTCCTATTCCCGGTTTGAGCTGCAACGGGGCTCTGTTCCGCGATCTTCAGCGTTGGAAGGCTCTCCACCTTCAGGTACTCCGGTTCGTGGGAAAGAAGAGGTGAGTGTAACGCATCTTCCGCAGGCGGAGGAAGGGAGCGTGCGGACGGTATTGTACCCCACCTGGTTGTCCGGATCGGGAACGTGAACTCCTTAATCCTTCCGTCCCTGTACTTGATTTTCCATGAAACGGCACCCTTTTCCGCTTCCCTGAGCACTGTGACTCCGTGGCCAAGCGGGGCGAAATCGGCATAACCTCTGACATCGATGGCGTGCTCCGGACAGTACTTGACACACGTATAGCATTCCCAGCACATGTCCGGCTCCACATTAAATGCTCTCCTGTTGACCGGATCTATATGCATGATGTCGCTTGGACACAATTCGACGCATTTGCCGCAACCGTCGCACATTGTCATATAAACAAACGTTGGCATATTCTGTATCCACTCCTCAATCCTTTCTGATGAAGCTTACCTTTGAAGGCGAAGGCAGATGGGAATACCCCTCTGCCTCATCGATTTCCCTGAAAATGGCATGCATCGGTTTGTAGATGATATGGGGGAATTTCGACCACGCCATCGAGAGAAACGGAAATGCCGTGATCGGCAGATAGAAGATGAGGGCAATTTCGGTGGCTGCAACCGACCCGCTGATGTCTGCCAACTCCAGAACGAACTGGAACACGACTGCAAGCATGACCGAAAAGAGAAACATGTCCGCACGCACGGCACCGAACATCGAATCGCGTTCGGAACGGATGTTCACGCGCATGAAAAGCATAATCAGCCCTCCTGCGAGTAGCATTGCATTGCCTGCATTCGTTCCCGCTTCAAGCGGATTCGAAAGGGGAAATGCGTTAAGCGTAGGGTAGACAAACGCCTTCCCCAGCATGGACAGCGCCGAGATTATGAAACCCCAGAACAGGAGAAGATGCGCAGCCCTGCGTGGTCTGTCGAGGGCGGGTTCGGTGCACGAAGCTATTTCACCGGAAAGCCCCACATTGCTGATCAGCACACGCATTATGATCGATAAGCGCGAAGTGTTGTGCTCCACGGGAGTTCTTCCGAAACTCCTCTTCCACTTCCTCTCCTCTTCATATGCCTTTATCTTCTTCCGTCCGTACACGTCGTAAAGAACGCCGAAGACGGCGCCGAGGACAAGTATCAGGACGAAAAGTCTGAAATACGCTGGCGGAAACAGTGTAGATATGTTTACTGCAACCATAGCTGTACCGGCTGACGCATCAATTATAGTTTACTTATAGTTATTCGATAATACGGCAATAAAACTGACATTGTCCGGAGTTCCACCTCAAGATTCCACATGTTCACGATTCGTTGTGCGCTTCGTGCAGAGCACTCTGCAGCAATGAATTTCGCAGCGGCATCTGGAAAAAAGGAGTCATGCGGTGAGCGGCAATGACCGGGCAAATAATTAATATCTGCGGGAATGTAAGAGCAGAAGGAAAACGGGGAGCGGATTGGGCTGAAGAAGATGCAGGGGAAAGCAGACAACGGCTTTGCCGAACTGGACATGCTTGACGTGGGAATAATCAAGGAACTTCAGGCAAACGCCCGCACTTCATACAGGCGCATTGCCAGGAAATTCGATGTAAGCGTCACGACCGTGAGCGAGCGGGTGGGACGGATGGTGAAAAGCGGGCTCATCAGGAGCTTCACCGTAATCGTCGATCCTGAAAAATCTGGACCGGTACTCTGTGCTGCACTGTACATAAGGATTGAGAACGGTTCCGATCCGAAAGAAGTTGGACGCAGGGTGTCAGGAGTAAAGGGGATATGCTACACCTATCAGACAGTCGGATTGTATGACATCATAGCGCTAGGAAGTTCACTGACGAAACATGACTTCGCTGCAATGCTGAGGGAAGTCGGCGCCATCCGCGGCATAAAGGAAGTCGTTCCGTCCATGGTTCTTGACACAATAAAGGAAGATCCTCGCCATCCAGTCAGCGTTCCAGAAAATTGAGACGACGCAGGCGACTGCCGTCAGGCAGAGTCTGCACTTCAGAATGTTGTATTCTTGACGGCTCGTGCGACTATCCGCACGGCCATCTCCGCCAGCTCGTTGCCCATTCTGACATATTCATCATCGTCGGCTGCCGCCATCTCGCCGGCATCTGCGCCGATGAGCGCATATTCAGAGAAAGTGTATATCGTCATGTCCGGATAGAGGAACAGCAGGAAACCTTTCACAGCCATGCTGGTGACAAGGAGCAGCTCGAAATCGCGGGCAAGGGTGTCGGTCAGTTTCCTGCTTCTGAAGCCTGACCGTTCGGCTGCACTGATGCCGCGATTTGAAAGGAAGGACGATGCGCGTGTACTCATCTGCATACCTTCGACGGCCGAAAGGCCCGCAGACTCAATTACCATCCCCTTTCCGGCTGAGGCTGCCATGAGCAGGTATTGCATTATGGGACTGGCATCGAGATTAACGCCGCCTACGACTAGAATCCTGCTTACCGGGCGCCCATATACAAGCCGCCGGATTATACTCTCTGCCAACACTCATTCCTTGACCGGGATCTCGAAATCCGTTCTTTCGAGTATATCTCTCTTCCTGATCGGCACGACATTGCGGTAAGCGGGAAACATGTCGGAACCGAATCTCTGGGCGATCTGAACATTGTCCTGTTTGACGGCCTGTTCACCAAGCAGAATCATTTCTTCATCCTCCATCACGACAATCCCGCCAGTCCTGAATATCGCCCTGTACGTGTTCGTGCCCACACCCTCTTTCCCCTCGGGGGAAAAAGGTTTCGGATCCGAGTACCGGATATACGCTATCTTCACCTGAAAGGCTCCGGTGCAGAATCCGCGAGGTTCAGATGAAAAGAGTTATTGCCGAGGGGTCTGAAGCCCATTCCAGGAAGGTTGCGGCTCCGACAACATCTGCACCGGGAATAGTCAGATTCTCCTTGGTCGTTCCGAACAACTTCATCGTCGGTGAGCATGCGTTTATGTGAACCCCGGATTCGGCTGCCATCTGCAGCATCTGCGCCACTGAGGGCATTCCGCCCTTGGATATCAGCCCCTTCAATTGCTCCGCCGTCATGCCGATGTCCTTGGAAGGTTCCAGCGTTTCGGCCTGCCCCTTCGTAAGAAGCTTCATTCCGCCGAATGTGAAGTACATGTACACTTCCATTCCCTGCGCAGCCGCAGTCGTCGCCAGTATCAGCGCCGGATAGGCCGCATCCATCGTACCCTTGCTCACCACAAGCACAAGCTTGTTTTTCATAGTCGACTGTTCCACAGTTTCCTGCATTGTATGCTTCCCCTTGCCTACATAATCAGCTACACATTATAAGTAAATTCCCCGTTGGCCAAGACAATGTCAACATCAAATGCAGGCATGAATTAAGTATTTATTGTGAGGAGGCAATTCCATGGACATGGCGGAAGAAGCAAAGGTTTTTGATTTCAGGGGAATGCAATGCCCAATTCCGGTGTTTGAGACAAGCAAGGCGATTAAACAGGTTGGAATCGGGGAGGAGATATGCGTCATGGCTAACGATCCTGCCGCGAAGCCGGATCTTCAGGCCTGGTCAAAGAGAACGGGCCACGAGATAATGAGCATAGAGGAGAGCGGGGACTACATCAGCCTGAAAATAAAGCGGGCGCATTGACCATATCTGCAACTGCCCGGCGTAGAAACCGGATGTTTGTCCGAAACCGTCGTGCCCAAGTGAGTACATTAACACAGCTGAGTCCATATTCCGGTCAAACGAATGGCGCCTATCACGACGCGGTGTATCTTCATCCTGTCTTTTCAACAGTCAGCTTGTTGCTGCCATACGCATGGAAGTTATAGCATGCCATGCAGCCCAGCATGTTACTACATTCATCGCGTCACCAAAAGTATATTTAACAAATTGTCCATAAGGATAGCCCAAATACCTAACATTGTCAGGCAACGGACGATCCGCATTTTGCGGATCGGAGGCGACTGATGTCGATATTGAAGAATCTTCCGCAGAGAAAGGATGAACGGACACCATCGATGATTATAGCCGGGGCAAGGGAGCATGGAGAGCAGCCTCATGAACTCGCGCGAAAAATATTTTCGGAAATGCGCGGAGACTTCAGGTACAGGGAATTCGTTCTGGGTTGCCTGAATTGCGGCGAATGCACTACAGGATGTCCGGCTGCAAGATTCTACGACTTCAGCCCGAGGGAAATGCTGCAGATAGCCATGTCCGATGACCCCGATGTTCTACTGGACGCCATGCAGGAAAAAATCTGGGCGTGCTGCCAGTGCTACACGTGTAACATGAGATGCAGGTTCGGAAACGATATTGCCGGCATAATAAGCGTGATGAGAGAACTGGCCGTCAGGAACGGACTCGAGAGCGCAAAGGAGGTACTGAAGCCGGCAAGCAGAAGCCTTCTCAAGGTCATGACACACGGTACGCAGGTTTCGCCCGACATGATACAGCCGGATTTCTTCATAGACTGGGATCCGAAAGCAGTATCCAAGGCAGGCGACCTCGTGACGCTCAGGAAGGCTATACCCATAGATGTTCTTCAGGTAACAGACTCGTCCTGGGAAGTTTCCATGCAGACTGCACTGGAGCTTGCCCAGATTTATGAAGAGTCCGGTGTCCTCGATATGCTCAGATCGCTAGACCCTGACCTGGTAGAAATGATTGTTGACATAATTTCAGACTGGAAAGGTGAATTTGAAGAAATGAAGGAAAAATTCGGCTTAGAAGACATCGGACACAGGGAGAAATGATGAGATGAAGATGCTGAGCGCTGACCAGATCAGGGAAGTCGTGAAAGCCAGATCCGAGAAGAGGGCGGTTTCTGACAAGAAAGTCATGGACGTCAGAGAGGAAATGTGGAAACTTCATGACAAGGGAGAGATCATCGTCATACCCATTGAGGCAAAGAACAAGCCTGTCAATGTCAAAACACTTTTTGGCTGGGAAAAGAAGATTCCCACGGACCACCTGTGGCATCACAAGTCCTGCGGCCAGTGCGGGAACATACCCGGGTATCCCGCCTCACTGTTATGGTTCATGAACCAGTTCGGGACGACATATCTGAACGAACCGCATCAGACTTCGTGCACGGCGTGGAACTATCATGGAACAGGCACATCTAATCCGGTGGCGCTCGCCGCCGTCGCAGTGAGGAACTGGCACAGAGCATGGGAGACAGGCACGTTCCCTCTGATACACTGCGGCACGAGCTACGGCGATTACAAGGAGATGCGGAAGCTCATTATTGAGAACAAGGAAGTAAGGGACAAGGTCAGGGACATCATGCACCACATGGGGAAGGAGCTGACGATCCCTGAAGAGATTGTCCATTACAGTGAATGGGTACATGTCATGCGTGACAGGATGGCGGCCATGTCGAAGTACAATATGTCGGAAGTTACGGCCACAGTGCATGAGCCCTGCCACTACTACAAAATGGTGCCGGAAGATGCGATTTATGATGAAAGCGTCAACGGCGGACAGAGACCTGCGCCGCCAACGGCCCTCATGATTTCGCTCGGCGCGAAGGTTGCCGATTACAGCACTTGGTATGACTGCTGCGGATTCGGTTTCAGACACATTCTCACGGAAAGGGAATTCACCAGATCGTTTGCGACGCTCCGCAAAATAAAGCCGATGGTCGAAGAAGCTCATTCGGACGTTGCCATCACAACGGACACCGGCTGCGTTACGACGCTTGACAAGAGTCAGTGGATAGGCAAGGTTCACGGCATGGAGTTTATGGTTCCAGTGCTGGCCGATGTTCAGATCGCGGCGCTGGCCGCTGGAGCGCACCCGTACAAGATCGTGCAGCTGCACTGGCATGCGTCACCCACTGAGAAGTTGATGGAAAAAATGGGTATAGACTACAAAACATACAAGGATGATTTCATGAAGTATCTGGAACAGATTAAAAACGGGGGAGAAGTGGAGCAGTTGTATACACCGCACAGAGAGATGGAAAAATATTTCGCCGTAAACAAGGGACAGGTGCTGCCTGAAGGATTGAAGACCAAGGCAGGTTAGGTGATTCACTGGCATCACCACGCATACTCGTGATAGGAGGGGGACCAGCGGGTCTGAGCGCTTCGATTGATCTTATCGGGGCGGGTGCGGAGGTTGTTCTCGTCGAAAAAGAGTCTGTCCTGGGCGGTACACCAAAGCGACTCCACTACAGCCTCATCGCGCCGGATCTCAAGCCGGTGGAAGAGGTGCTGGACCCGCTGATTAAACAGGTTGAATCGTCTACGGTCACAACGAAACTCAATACAATCGTTTCGGGCATCAACAATGTCGATGGACAGGCAAAGGTTGCATTCACTTCCGGGGACGGCGGAAAGGAAGAGGAAGTGTTCGATGCCGTGATTCTCGCAACAGGTTTCGAGCACTGGGACCCTCACAAGAAGTACGAGTACGGCTATGGCATCTATCCGGACGTAATAGATTTCAAGGATTTTGAAAAGATGCTGTCCGATGACAATCTCGTCCGACCGTCGAACGGCAAAATGCCTGAGCGCATAGGCTGGCTTCTGTGCGTTGGTTCGCGCGACAGGCAGGTTGGGAAGTTCTACTGCTGCAGGCTGGGTTGCGCGGTGTCCATCAAACAGGCGATGGAAGTGAAGAAAAAACATCCGGAGATTGACACCTACATCTATTACATGGACATAAGGACATACGGCTTCTGGGAAGATCAGCTGTACTGGAAGGCGATGGAGGATCTGAACGTCAAATTCATACGCGGAAGAATAGGTGCTATCAGCAAGGGGGATGAAGGAAACCTGATCGCAATGGCCGAGGACACTATACTACAGCGGCCGAGCGAGGTGCCGTTCGACATGCTCGTCCTGACCACAGGCATGGAGGCAAGCCAGGGAACGGTCGAGATGGCAAAACTCCTTGGCCTGGAAATGGAGGAGCACGGATTCGTCAAGCCGCTCGAGGCCGACAGCCTGCCTGTCCACACGACGGTGGAGAATGTGTTTGTCGCAGGAACTGCGACGGGCCCGAAGGCCATACCCGATGCAATAACCGAAGGGTCGGCAGCCGCCATGAAGGCTTTCAACTACGTCAGGAAGCGCGCCGGAACAAAAGAATCGAAATCAAAGAGAACAAGCGACAGGTCGATGAAGGTAAATGCCTGAGCTTATGCTGAACAGTTACCGTCTGCGGGAAATTGCGGATGCAACTATCGGCCAGAACTGGGAAGTGGAGCTGTCCGCCTATATTGAAAGGCTAAGACTCAAGTCGGCCGTCATCCGGGAATACGTCTCAGAGCGGGAGAGGACCGAACAGGGAAGGAGGGATTTCATCAGACTGTGCTTTACGGCGAGGAGACACTGCGATTCCATTCTCTCAGGCAACACAGCTGAGGAGATAGACAGTGCCATAGATTCGCTATCATCCTCTGACACTGATCCGGAGCGCTGCATATCGCTTTTCATGTCGCTCAAAGGAGGTCCGCCCGAAGTGCTCATGGACCTGGCATATGAGATGATACACTTTTCATATCCCGCCAGGTACGGGCTCGCGACCAGATGGGTGTGGAATCCGTCAAACGGCACCGGCGCGCTGAGAGAAGCTATTGCCGCCGAAAAAAGGCCCATCAGTTTTGAACAGGTCCAGAAGGTGATGAAGAGCATTGCCGCATCCCTTGCCGTGCACGGTTACAGATTCAAGGATTTCATACCCATAGATCTGATGAGTGCGCTGTACTATTCGCAGGACGTGATTGGTGCAAAGGACAATTCGATGAATGCGGGCGGCATGGAAGCGCTCTTCCCCAACCACGGCGTCATTTCCACAATGATACTCGGCATCAGGAGGATACACCGTGCCAATCCATGAGAAACATCTCATTGAGAAGCAGAAGATCCTGCAGAAGGACAGCGCAGAGCTAGAAGGGAGGGATGTTTCGGGCCAGTGGAACATATTCATACAGCAGAGGATTCTGTCACAGTATCAGCCTGCCATGGTGGACGAAATAGCTTCGACGCCGGAAGGCAGAACGATAAACAGATGCTGGCAGTGCGGAACGTGCACATCGGGCTGCTGCATGCATACCGATTTCGGTCTGCGGGAATTCAACCCCAGATATTTCATCTATCTCGCAAAGATAGGCGACGAGGAAGAGCTGAAGAAGTACAAGGATGTCATCTGGCGATGCCTGGCTTGCAACAAGTGCGTCGAACGGTGCCCGAAGGACGTGAGAGTGGAGGAGGTCATTCATGCCATCGACGGCTACATGAGAAAGAAGGGCTGGATGCAGGAGACGCCCGCAAGCAGATGGGATGACGAGTATGTCGGCAATGTGCTCAAAACGGGCATACTAGACGAGATCATGCTGCTGAGGAATTACATCAGGGACGAGGAAATGAAGGAGTTCGACGCATCGTACATGATGAAGATGGGCATGAATATGCTCAGGACCGGGAGACTGAGAACAGGTCCGTTCAGACACAGAACGAAGGGATGGAAGAAAGTAAGGAAAGTTGCAGAAGAGATACTGGAGAAAGATGGTTATGAGTTACGATGAAGGCGGGCTGGCATTTTATCCGGGCTGTTCGCTGGACGGTCTCGGGAAGGCCTACAGGAAGAGTTCCGAGCTGGTGAGCAGGGACCTGGGCATAGTGATGGACGAGATTGTGGACTACAACTGCTGCGGCGCAACGGAAGTGAAGACAGTGAGCTATGACCTGTCCGTCTTCCTGCCCGGGAGGAATCTCGCACTCGCGAAGGAGATGGGCTCGAAGGCGGTTGTGGCGCCCTGCAACGGATGCGTCTTCTCGCTTGGAAGAGCGAACAAGGCAATAACCGAGGACGCGGCCACAAAGAACAGAATGAACGAGTATCTGAACAAGGCGGGGGCACCTTCATACGAGGGAGATGTGGAGGTAAAACACATAATAGAGGTCATCTACCAGCAGGCGGGACTCGATGCGGTGAGGAAAAGAGTCAGGAAACCGCTGAAAGGACTCAGGGTCGCCTGCTATTACGGCTGCCTCTACACGAGGCCGAAGATTTACACCGGCGCCGGTTCCGGCGAAAGGGACAATCCGGAGCATCCGCACTTCATGGATGATCTCATGGAGGCGATTGGAGCGGAAACGGTCGATTATCCGCTGAAGACTGTCTGCTGCGGCGGGGGACATGCAATTGCGGATCGCGAGGTCTCCGTCGGATTCAGTGCGTCGATACTTAACGAGGCTGCAAGACTGAATGCTGACTTCGTCGTGACGATGTGCCCGCTCGGGCAGATGAACATAGAGGCGAACATACCTATGATCGAAAAACAGTACGGCAGAGAGATTGTAAGGCCGGTCGTGTACTTCACGCAGCTGATGGCGCTGGCGTTCGGTCACAGCAGGCGGGACGCGCGGCTCGCGGACAATTTCTCCGATGCAGGAAAGATTTTGCACTCGAAAGGGTTCTAGATTCAGGAGGTTTCGAACATGGCAATGATTAACGGATGCGAGCTGCCTGACGATCTTTTCTATTTCCTGGAAGGAAATCAGATGTCGTGGGTGAGGTTTGAGGGCGATGAGGCCGTGATAGGGCTGACTGACCCGGCGCAGACGAGGGCGGGCAAGATTGTCGTCATCAGAGTCAAGGGCGAGGGGACAGCCAGACCAAGGGGGAAACCGCTCGCTACAATCGAAAGCGGTAAATGGGCCGGAGCGGTGCTTGCGCCGCTGACTGGCGTAGTTGTGAAACCGAACGAGGAGCTTGTTTCGCACCCGGAGCTGATCAACAACGATCCGTACGGCAGGGGCTGGATTGTGCGTGTGAAAGTGTCCAGTCCGGAGGAGAAGGCGGCGCTGCTCACGGGGGAGAGCGCGATGTCGCGGTACAGGGAGTTCATCAGCAGGGACAACATAAAATGCATAAGATGCCAGCAGTGAGGTGATGCAAGTGGCGGATGTCGAGGGAAAAAAATTACTGATTGTCATGACGACCGGACCCGAAGATCCGGAGAAAACGTACGCACCATTCTACACGGCAGCGCTGTCGGCGGCGATGGAAGTCGATACATCAATGTATTTTCTGATGCATGCGCCAAAGCTGCTTAAGTCCGGTTTTGCGGAGCAGGTAAAGCTGAAGAAGGGCGGAACGCTGATGCAGTTCATCAACATGGCACTGGAAGGCGGCGTGAAGTTCTACGCCTGCGAGGAGAGCCTGAGGAGCCTTTGCGACATAGATCCGAAGGATGTCATAAGCGGCGTGAAGGTTGTCGGCTCTTCCACGCTCGTGGACCTGTCGCTGGATTCCGACACCGTTCTGAGTTTCTGAGGGGAAAAATGACCGGACTGGACGTTATCAACCTCGGTCCGGTTGACGGTTACGTGATGACTAACATGTTCGTCGTCCTCGCCGGGTCGGTGAGCGAAGGAAAGCGCGGAGACACGCTGGTCCTGTGTCATGCAGAGAAACCGTTCGCAAACGTCGGCTTCCACCAGGAGGCGCTGCAGGAGATTGACATGGACTACTGCACGAGGAATTCCATACCGGTGGTACGCCGTGTGATCGGAGGAGGCGCGATAGCGGACGGACCGTGGGAAGAGGATTACTTCCTGATCAGCAGTCTCGGTTCGCCCACAACGGGAGGAACTATACAGGAGTACTACGGAAGGATGCTCGAACCCGTCTCCTCAGCACTTCAGCGGATAGGGATACATACAGTCAGATCCGGATTGAATGACCTTGCGGTGGACGGACGCAAGATCAGCGCAAACGGGGCAGTGGATATCGACAGCGCGAGAGTCCTCACCGGAGACATACTGCTGGATCTGAATCTGGAGATGATGTCAGGCATACTGAGAGTGCCTGATGAAAAATTCAGGGACAAGATGGCTCGGACGATGGAAGAGCACCTGACGTCCGTCAGAGCGCTGCTGGGAAGACAGGTGAGCAGGGAGGAAATCGATGCGGCGCTCACCGGCGAGTTCGGAAGGCTGTACGGTGGACAGATAAACAGTTCGTCCGTTACGGAGGATGAAGCGTACCGTCTCTCCGTGCTTGTGGAGGAGAGGAAGGGAAGTGAATGGGTGTTCTCAAGGGACAGCAGCAGGAGTGAACTTTTCGCCGATCGCCGCATAGTGAAGATCAGGGAAGGAGTGTTTCTCTGCAAGTACGACTACAAGGCGCAGAAACTGATCCGTGTCACGCTGCTGGTGGACCGCGGAACGATTGGGAGCATCGTGCTTTCGGGCGATTTTTTCACAGTGCCGGTAACCTGGAAGCTCGACAGGCTCGAAAGAGCTCTGGAGGGCCTGCCTCTGAACGCGAAAACCATATCTGAAAAGGTTGCATCCGTTATGACAGAGGACGGCGTCAGGATCCTCGGCGCCATGCCTGATGATTTTGCAAACGCCATAACCGAGGCCGCAAGACATCCTTCAATCACAAACAGCGGCGGGGGATGAGAGCCGTTGACTCGGGAACCGATTGAACTGCTCTCAACAGTTCCGCACCCCGAAGAGAAATATTCCCTGAGCGAAAAGGGAATGCTCTCTGCCGTCGACGTAGAGGGGACGGAAGTGAAGGTGAGAGTGTCCGTGCCGCACGCGTATCCGCTGAGCAACGTCATAAAGTCGGACATCGAGGCCGTTCTTGCCGGGGAGGGATACAGAGCTGTCGTCGAATTTTCCGAAACAGCGGACACCGGCGCGGCGACCCGGCGAAGCGTTGAACTCCCGATCGTCGATAGCGGGACGCACGAGAGAACAGGCATAGACGCGCTTCCGCGCGGAGACATTTCGAACATAATCGCAGTCGCATCGGGAAAGGGCGGCGTGGGCAAGAGCTTCGTGACTGCCGTTCTGGCCACACACCTCTCCATGCTTGGATTCAGGACAGGCATACTAGACGCCGATATCACCGGACCGTGTATTTCCAGAATGTTCGGTCTGAACAGCCTGCCTGAACTTGGCAAGGACGGAAAAATAGTGCCGCTCAGTTCGCAGACAGGCGTAAAGATCATGACAGTGGACCTGATCATGGACAGGTTCAAGACACCGCTTGTCTGGAGGGGGCCGCTCATAAACAGCGCAATAAGGGGGCTGTTCTCCGAAACGGCCTGGGGAAAGCTCCACTACCTGATAGTAGACCTTCCGCCTGGAACATCCGATGCGCCGATGACTGTTTTCCAGTCGCTCACGCCTGACGGCGTCCTTTTCGTCACGAGTCCGATGGAGGTGGCACGGTCCGTTGTCGCGAGGGCAGTAATTATGGCCAGGGAGATGCATGTGCCAGTCACTGGCGTGATTGAAAACATGGCATTCCTCCGCCTTCCTGACGGATCCAGAGTCAATGTCTTCGGAAGGGAAGGAGGGGAGAAGGCAGCGTCGGAGCTTGACGTTCCATATATAGGGACGATTCCGCTCGACCCGGCCGTCAGCGGACTCTCCGACAGAGGAGAAATAGAGCTTTACAGCAACACCGAACTGTTCAAAACAATCAGAAGGATGCGATTTGCCATGCTGCAGAATGCGCAGGCAGAGAGACAGAGGAAGATGTGAATGATCAGGGTGAGGGTCATTGCGAGGATAGGCGATCCGTTCTTCACAGGAGGACGGACGGAAGGCATTCCGTCCGAACACCTGGAACTGCTGAACAGCCTTTTCTTTGAGGGAGAGGTGGACAAGGGCGGCATCGTGGAAATAGAGGGCAGCAGATATGTGTGCACGATGTCCGGCTGGTCCGCTGTGGAGGAGTAGCATCGTGCGCTGCCTCTTCATTCTCTTCTCGTCTCCGGTTCAGCACAGGGAGGCCGAATATGTGCTGGAAAAGGCTGCCGCGCTTTCAGGGGAAGGGCACACGGTCTCGGTTTTCCTGCTTGGCGACGGCACCTACAACGCGTCGATGCCGCTGAGCCGCAAAGGGGCGGCCGAGGTGGTTGCAGGTTTTGCCGGACTCGGCGGTGTGAACATAATCTGCTGTTCGACATGCTCTGCAATGAGGGGTGTGAGCACGCTCATAGAGAAAGCAAAAATGGGCGGGCTCGAGGATCTTGTCGAAGAGATTGAGACGGCGGACGCAATATTCAGCTACACGGCGGAGGAATGATGAAGGTAACAGTGTTGCTCACGAGACCGCCGCTGTCGACGGCACATCTGACGGAGGCGGTGCGCGTCTCATTCATGATTGCGGCATTGAATCATGAAGTTGATTTCATCCTTATAGACGACGGCGCATTCATACTGCTGGAACAGACTGGTGGAAAATTCGGGAGAGAGACGCTGAAGAGAATGGAAGGCACCGACTCCATCCGTATCCGTGTTCACGCCGGTTCGTTCAGGCGGCTGATCCCCGAAGTGCCACTTCCGGAAAATTACAGACTGATTGAGTCCGATGAACTCTCATCGATCATGCTTTCGTCGAAGGTGCTGGTGTTCTGATGAAGGTGCTCATACACATACATCGCAGGATTGCGCACGATTCCGATATTCCCGGCCTGATAGCGAGCCTCTGCGCAAGGGCTGAGACAACCATCGTCCTGGAAGGCGCCGCCATATTCTGCATGAAGAGACTGACGGATGACCTCCATCGGCTCGGAGCGGTGTTCACGCTATGTGTCGAGGATTCCACGGAACAGCTGCCGCTGCGGCGTGACGCAGAACGAATCGGAAGAAACGGCCTTTCAGGCCTCATGGCGCATGCAGACTGTTTCATCTCCTTCTGATGCCTTCCCCGACCGGGATTCCGGGAACAACTGATAAAAAATAGCAAAGTCTTTAAAACAGCCGTAAAATCATCATTCGCGGAGTTATGGAAAAGCGCGTTGTGCCTGCGGGCGGGGATTTGCGTAGCGACGTCGGCTTCCTCGCGGAGACGCTGGGAAACACAATCGGCGAAATTGAGGGAAGAGATGCACTGGAACTCGTCGAGAGTGCGAGAAGGCTCTCCGTGTCGCTTCGCCGGGGAAAAACGCTTGCTTCGCGTGAGCTTTCAAGGCTGGTCAGAGCACAGGACGACGACGGACTCCTGCTGCTTGTGCGTGCATTCACAGCCTATTTTCAGATCGTGAACGTGGCGGAGGACGTCCTCAGGATAAGAAAGCTGAAGGCGGGCATGAGACGCGGTGCCGTTACCGATTCGGCTGAAGAGATGATGCTGACGCTCGCCAGGAACGGCCTGTCAGCAGGCGGGGTCGAGGAGATGTTCAACTCGATAGCGCTTGCATTTGTGCTCACACCCCATCCTACCGAGGCACGAAGGAAAACGATACTTGAAAAAGTGAAACGAGTCGAGGAGGCGCTGCTGGAGCTTCACGACGCTTCGACAGACCTAGAAAAAACGGCAGCATACGCATCCCTAAGGGAGGAGATTGCTGAACTGTGGCTTACTGACGAGCTGCGCGGCAGGAGACCTGAAATGGAAGACGAGTTGAAATACGGCCTGTATTTCTTTGACATAAACATCATTGAAACAATACCGGAATTCTACAGGAGACTCGATTTTTCATTCAGGCGGGCATTTCCCGGACGAAACTACAGGTTTCCGGCGTTCATACGGTACGGCTCGTGGATTGGCTCGGACGCAGACGGCAATCCGATTACGGATGCAGGCACTATGCTCGATGCGCTGCGCATGCAGCAGCGACTGCTCTTTTCAAAATACACCGCTGCCCTCAACAGGCTCATATCCAGACTTTCGGTGTCTGAGAAATATGCCATCATGAGCGGCGCGCTCATGCACCGACTCGAAACCTGCAAGACCGATTTTCCGGAGGTGTGGAAAGAGATTTCCAGGGTAAACGAAAATGAGCCGTACAGGGCTCTGTGCAGTTTCATCATAGCGAGACTCGCAGAAACTGAAGCGCACGCGCCCAGACGCTATACCTGCGGCGAAGAACTTCTCTCTGATCTGAGGGTCATGCAGCAGAGTCTGCTCGAGGGGGGCAATGACACAATTGCCGGAGGTGCACTGGAGGATCTCATAAGAACTGTGGAAACCTTTTCGATCCATCTCGCATCCCCGGACATACGTGTTCATTCCTCAGAACAGTCAGATGCGGTAGCCGCTCTTGCCCCGTCGTCAGAGGAAACTGCGGGATATAATGACATGACAGATGATGAAAAGAGAAAGCGCCTCGAGGAGTTGCTTGCCTCACCTGTTAAGCCTGTCATCGCCGGCAGGGAAGGACACAGGGAAACCAGAATACTGGCCATGCTGAAGGCCGCCGGAGAGGCACAGAAGAGATTCGGAAAAGGCTCAATGGGCAGTTACATTGTCAGCAATACGCATTCTGACATCCAGCTTCTCGAGGCGCTCTTCCTGCAGAAGGCCGCAGGACTCGGCACTGACGGAACGTCGGAACTGCCGGTCGTCCCGCTGTTCGAGACATATGCAGACCTCAGAAAGTCTGCCGATGTCATGACAAGACTGTTCGGTAACAGACTGTATAGTGAATTTCTGTCAAGGAGGGGCATGGAGCAGGAGATTATGCTCGGCTATTCTGACAGCAACAAGGATGCTGGCTACATGACCTCCAGATGGCTCATATACTGCTCTCAGACGGACCTGCTGGAAGCGGCTTCCCGTTTCGGCGTCAGGCTCAAGTTTTTTCACGGACGGGGTGGTTCAATAAGCAGAGGCGGCGGGCCGACGCATCTTGCGATACTTTCGCAGCCGCAGGAGTCGGCCGGATGCAGTCTCAAATTCACGGAGCAGGGGGAGGTACTCTGGAGCAGGTATTTCGACAGGGAAATCACCATAAGGGAATATGAGCAGGCGATAAGCGCGATTCTGAGACTCAAATCACACACGCTGAGGACCAGAGACACATGGGTTGAGGAGATGGAGCTGATTTCGGAGAAATCGCATGAGACATACAGGAGAATGCTGACGGACAGCAGACTGCCAGGATATCTCTCCGAAGCTACGCCGCTGAAATACATTCCTTCGCTGAACATAGGCACCAGACCGGCCACCAGAGGGCATCTGTCGTTCCGTGATCTGAGAGCCATACCGTGGGTCTTCTCCTGGACACAGAACAGGCACCTGATTTCCGGATGGTACGGCGCCGGCACGGGGCTCCGGACAAGGAGTGCGGCAGGGAAGCACACGCGCCGTGAAATGGCGGCGCAGTGGAACTTCTTCAAATCGCTCATAGACATGCTTGAAATGACGCTGGCGAAAACGGATTTCTATGTCGGGTCGCGTTACGCGGAGCTCGCATCGCCGGGCAACCGATCTCTTTTTGACACATTTGAGAAAGAATATGACAGGACGGTAAAAACGGTTTCCGAGCTGAGAGGCAAAGCACTGCTTGAGGATAACAGAACGCTAAGAGAAAGCATTGCGCTGCGCAACCCGTACGTGGATGTCATCAACGCCGTGCAGGCAGAGGTAATTTCACGCCTGCGAAGCCGAGAGCAGGACATGAAACTTGAGAGAATAATGCTGATGAGCATAAAGGGGATAGCGTACGGGATGAGGAATACGGGCTGAACGGACGCACTGCACATGGCTTCGGAACAATGAGGGGAGCATCAGGCTATTACATTCCTGAACGGATTCGAATCGAAAACTATGGTTTCTTCTCCCTTCCTGTGCCTGAACGTGAACGAAAATGAGTCGCTGAGTATCTTGAGTTCGGTGACCTCGACGCCGTCGGAGGCGAGTCTCTGCACCAGAGAGTGAGCATAATCGCCCGATTTTTTCCGCCTCTCCTCGAGTCTCTTCATTATCTCTCTTGACGGATAATAGTGTTTGAACTTTCCGTCCTGCTTCTCCTCGACTGCGCCCATATGAGTGAGTTTTCTGAGGAAATAACCAGCTGTGTTCTGCGTCAGCTCGAGCATCTCCCTGATTTCTTTCTGGGTTGTTCCGGGGTGATAGAACACGTTCCTGAAAATCAGGCTGGATGATTCGTCATTGAGGATGGTCAGAATCTGAAGCTCTGACTGATCCAGAAAATTGCACGGGAAAAATACTGATCTGTTGTCCACCCTCTCCTCGTTTATGAACTCCCACTTCTTCAGCGCATTCAGATGCCATTTGACTGTATTCGGTGTGAGTTTCACCTCCCTGGAAATCCTGGAGACGCTGGAGGCCGGGAAACTGTAGAGTAACTGCAGTATCTTTCTGCGGTTCCCAGTGAGCGCCTTGACTTTTGCTGGCGGGACAGACACATATGAGCGCGGAAACCCGGATGTTCCATTCTCCGCGCCCCTGATTGACCTCTGAAAACTGTGTTGCGCCAAGTTATCCTGATTTCAACTTCACGGAGCCTTTATATTACTTATCCGACGCTTATCACGCCTGAGAAGCCTCGAATCGCCGCTGGCGACGCCCGCAGCCAATAAATTTAATTGCGGGTCAACCGTATTGACTGCCATGCGTGCCGTTCTGCGCATACTGGCTGTTGTTGCAGTCTTTATGCTCATATTCCTGCCACATCCAGCGGCAGCACAATCGGCTGCCCGTGCGGACACGGCTTCTGCGACGGCACACAGGAGTGTCATTGTTGTCAACTTCAACATTGCCGTTGACCAGGGGGCTGCAAGCTATGTGCAGACAGCGGCTTCCGCAGCCATATCGAATCATGAAGACATGGTCATCGTGATGAACACGCCCGGAGGGCTTCTCGAGAATATGCTGTCCATAGTCAGTGCCATTCAGAGCGTGCAGTCCAGGGGTCTTTCCGTATATACGTATGTGCCGCCGGACGGGGCGGCAGCTTCTGCAGGCAGCTACATTGCTCTCGCGACGAACAGGACATACATGGGAGACGGCTCAGTGATAGGACCATCTACGCCTTACATTATAGGCGGAACTGCACTGGAAGAGCAGCATGTGAAGAACTTTTCAGTGCAGTTCATAGGAGCGCTTGCGTCCAGAAATCATTACAATGTGAGTGCCGCGGAAAATATGGCCGAAAACAATGTCGCCTACAATGCAAGCACGGCTTATGCGATCGGGCTGATATCCGGTGAAGCGCAGTCGTTCAGTGAGTTTCTCGGACTCGCGGGTCTTCAGAATGCGACGATCAATGTATTTCAGGAGCCTGTGTTCGATCAGTTTCTGAGCGTCGTTAGCAATCCGACGCTCGACGGCATATTCTTCCTCGTGGGGATCGTGGCCATATTCATAGACATGACACACAGGACACTGTTCCTCACATTCTTCGGCGGAATAATGATTGCGCTCGGCCTGCTGGGAGCCGAGGTGATAGGTGCGCCGGTCGTGGCAATACTCATACTGATTGCGGCCGCGGTGCTGATATTCCTAGAGCTGAAGGCGGGACACGGGATCTTTGCAATGTCCGGAATATTGCTCGGCCTGGTGGGCAGCTGGTTGCTTGCCGGAAACTCCCTGGGCTATTCTCCCACGCCGTTCGGAACGGGAAACTACATCGGCATGGGTGTCGTCGGAGCATTGCTCATAATCGGTGCGGTTTACATTTCAAGAATAAGGAAGGCGATGATGGATGGTCCGAAGCTCGTAGGACCGCACAGAACAATCGGAGCCCTGGGATGGGCCGTCACAGATGTTATGCCGGGAAGCGGAGGAATTTGCAACGTCCTTTCGGAAGAATGGACATGCACTTCTGACAAATTCATATCCAAGGGCACGAATGTGAAGGTCCTCGATTACGGCGACGGAAAGCTGAGAGTTGAAGAAGCGCCGCCGCAGACTGGAAAGGATCATTGATTTCAAGTGCGGTGTCTGTGTGCATCGCGGAGGGTGGGAGGAAGCATGCATTCAGCTTTTCTTCTTCTCTACGCGCAGCGTTACCCTGTCCGGCTCGACTGACAGCACCGTGACGTCGTCCCCTTCTGCTATGTTATCGTCTGAAACGGCTGTCCAGTACTCATTGTCCAGATCCACGACACCGCGCGTCGTCCCGCCGAAAGATTTTTTTGCTTTTCCGATGCGACCCACCTTGATGTCTTTTGTGAAATATGCCTTCGTGATCCTCTTTGTCCCGGTCGTCTTGAAACCATATGCGAGGCCGGCGCTCAGAAGCAGGAGAATCACGCCGGTAAAGATATAGCCGGCATCCATGCCCGAAATGCCGTACGCGAGCATATACAGGCCGATGGCGAATATGCCGATGACTATCAGAAAGGGCCTTATGCCGAACAGGAACAGCCGATCGATCAGGCTGTTGTCGTTGCGTGGAGCCGACTCACTCACTCTTGCCTGCCTCCGTCTCCGCACTGCTGATCATCGCCTTTATGGGTGCAAGCAGCTGAGTGAACTCAGCAGGCAGGACGAATTTGGTGGCAGCGCTGCTTCCCAGCGCCTTGAGCGTGTCGAGGTACTGCAGCGTCAGCGTCTTCGAATCGATTGTCTTCGCGGCCGAAAAGACTGTACTCAGCGCCTGCGCATACCCCTCTGCCTTCAGTATGGCGGACTGCTTCTCCCCTTCCGCCCTGAGTATGGCGCTCTGCCTGTCGCCCTCTGCTACGGTTATCGTTGCGGACTTCTTTCCTTCGGCTTCCGTGACGACCGCACGCCTGCTCCTTTCCGCAGACATCTGCAGTATCATTGCATCTGACACATTCTTCGGAGGCAGTATTTCCCTTATCTCCACATTGGTGACTTTGACGCCCCATCTTGTCGTAACTTCATCCAGTTTTGTTCGCAGCACTGCGTTGATTTCTTCTCTCTTTGAAAGAACTTCATCCAGGTTGATGTCTCCGATAACAGCCCTGAGTGTTGTTGTGGCGATGCCCATCGCCGCCCCTTCGAAATTGTTAACCTGTATGACAGAATCCGCGGCGCTGATGACCTTGAAATAGATGATGAAATCGATGTCTACCGGTGCGTTGTCCTTGGTAATGCATGTCTGATGTGGAATCTGGAGGAACCGCTCCCTCAGGTCAACACGAACCGGCTTGTCGATGCCTGGAATTATAAACACTATACCGGGTCCTTTCTCTGCCTGTGCCTTGCCGAGTCTGAAATTGACGATACGCTCGTATTCCTTAACGATCTTAATCATTGCGGAAAGGAAGATGAGCACTATGAACAGTATCACGATACCGCCTGCAAAGGCTCCAAGAGATGACGAGGCCTGCAGATCAATGTACTTGAATCCTTCCGTCGCAAGTATGGACCACATTTTATTCCTCAATACCTTAGATACGAACATACTTAACATCTTTTCCCTCAATCAACACCGCGTGCAGGTGTTAATGCCATAAGGGAAGATTTGAAGGCAATCTTGTGAGGATACAGTTTCCTGCGCAATCGGACACTGACAAGCAGTACGTCTGAACACTCAATTGATGATAGGGTGTGACTTTTGAACAGTGATCCAGGATGTATGAGGCAGTGATCTCCCGATTGAACTATCGTCGAACTTTTGAGGGCTCATTAATTTCTGACTCTTCGGTCAATCGTTGCAAGCCGCCCATAAAAAATCCACCGAGTGCAACCAGAGCCATGCGCAACCAGTCTCCTGCGACGCTCGCATACAGTAATGCACCTAGAATGGATGGCTGAGCCTCGCCTATCGTCAAATTCCCATGGGACAGAAAAGGAAGATAATAGAGGTCATTGAAGATAATCATATAACCAACAAAATTCCCTGCGAATGAGCCTGTTAAGATGGAAACAACCAAAATTATCCGGGACTTTGCAGGTGGCATTAAGTTCGCGATCAGATAGAATATGATGAAGAGTGACAGGGAGAGAACCATCTGGCCCACGTAGGTAGCCGCAATGAAGTTAGCAGCAAGAGCTCGAATGACAGGTTGGTTGTTGTTAAAACCGAACAGCCCATAGCTGTATGTAAAACCCAATCTTGTGAGATACCAGTCAGCAAGCTCGGCGATAAAGCACACAGAAAAGAAAAGTGAGAAGGGAATCAATAGCCGGCCCAATGGAGTATCACGCAGTTTGAAATGAAGGTTGACAGTTTCCGCGCCGTATGCTGAGCTGTTGACTTCCTCCATCAGCATACCTCGATTGACAGTTCAGCTGTGTTGCATTCCTTAGCTGCCGTTGAAGTCACGGCTGATTGAAATGCCTCATTAGAAACAGATGTCGACTGATTTGAATTCGCGGTAAACCCTCCACATCGTAACCCTGAATAGAGCATTATAAACCGTTGATGACACCGGGTGTGCCAATAAATTACTGTATTCTAATCACAGTCCTGGCGCCCCCCACACGATCATCCTGAGAAGGAGTTCAACAAGCTGCTTTCCAGTTTTTCCTGAATCTAACATCTCCGCGAAGCGAATCTTGATAGCTGAACTATGCCTAAAATCACAGAACACTCGCAGTACCGCCGTCTGTACGGACAAGAGATGGCCGTTCGACTTCCTGACCGTGCCGTGCCGTTCAGAAGCAGCCACAGCCAAGGCGATAGTATCGCATTACATTTTGATGACAGGCGATCTTCCTCATCGGGTCATATCCCGCAAAGCATATCTGGCAATGTAATCAGGGCTGAGGCATGTGTATCAGTTCACTGGTTATGCTCATGGACACGCTTGCATTGACCCTCCAATTGAGCAAATCGATTAGCTTTTTATAACGCCGCATACATAGTGTCTGACGGATGGGATGACGATTGTTCAGGGGAGCCGATAGAACAGACAGGGGTCTGGACAGGCGCAGCAGCGCGGCCAGATGGAATGACGGGAGGAGCCAGCAGAAATCCTCCCTCATCGCTTCTGTTGAGAAGTCTGTGCTCGCATACCTGGTGACGGTGATGATACCATTTGGATATCTTGCCGCAGTCGATTACTCAACGCCCGTGCTCTCACAGGCGTTCACCTGGACATACTTCGACATATTTCCCTGGAATTTCATAATATTCTCGCTGCTTTTCATGATTGGCGCATCCTGGATATTCTGGGCCCTCTCATACACACAGCACAGGAGCGGTGAAAGGCTGATTGTAAACGGACCGTACTCCATTAGCAGGAATCCGAAGGGACTTGGATATCTGATAATACTGGCCGGGCTGGGAGTGCTCCTGCAGTCCGCCGTGGCCATCTTCATCATAACGCCTTCACTTGCCGTAGCCTATTTACTCTATCTGAAAGCAATTCAGGAGCCGTTCATGAAGCACAGGTACGGAGCAACGTATGATGATTACAGAAGGAACGTGCCGATGCTGGTACCGCTCCACCTGAGATTGAGGAGATAAACACTGCCTCGGCTTCAGTAGCCTCTTTCCTGCATGCGCTGTTCCTGGGCAAGCTTGGATATTTCCACGCCGGGCATCGATTCGCCTAGACCCTTTGAAACTTCTGCGACAATGGAAGGATCGTCAAAGTGCAGCGTCGCTTCCACAATTGCCTTTGCCATCATCTTCGGATTCTTCGCCTTGAATATGCCGCTTCCCACGAATATTCCGTCGCTGCCAAGCTGCATCATCAGTGCAGCGTCGGCCGGGGAGGCTATTCCGCCGGCAGCGAAGTTGACGACGGGCAGGCGTTGAAGCACTGCTGTTTCCTTCACGAGTTCCAGCGGTGCGTTTATTTCCCGCGCCACGCCGTTGAGCTCTTCGTCGGAAAGACCCTTGAGAGATCGTATTTTAGACATGACAACACGCTGATGCCTTACGGCCTCAACCACGTTTCCGGTTCCCGGTTCGCCTTTAGTTCTGATCATCGCGGCACCTTCGCCGATTCTTCTCAGCGCCTCACCCAGGTCTCTCGCGCCGCAGACGAAAGGAACTGTAAACGCCCTCTTGTCCACATGATAAAATGGATCTGCGGGCGTCAGCACCTCACTCTCGTCAATCATATCCACGCCCAGTGACTGCAGAACCAGTGCTTCTGCCGCATGACCTATTCTGCATTTTGCCATTACCGGTATGGTGACGGCATCAATGATTTCGAGCACTTTGAGCGGATCGGCCATTCTCGCCACGCCTCCGGCGGCCCTTATATCGGCGGGAACCCTCTCCAGCGCCATGACTGCCACTGATCCGGCTTCCTCAGCTATCGCAGCCTGTTCGGCATTCGTCACGTCCATTATGACGCCGCCTTTCTGCATGCTGGCGAATCCTCTCTTAATCAGTTCCGTTCCGTGTCTTAGTGAAGATATGTCTATATTCAGAGGCATAACGTCGACCTCCCTGGTCGCTTGATAATAAAAACAGGATCTTCCTTATCTATGTATGCCAAAGGAATCAGGTGGCAGTCGATTATTCGAGTGCTTTCCCACTGAGGGATTGGGGGGCGTGAAATTTTCAGCGTAGAGTAATGTAGGAGCGTGTGAAATTGCTTTCGAAAATCGCAACAAACAATATTGTTGCCTGTCAGCATGTCCGCTCTCGCTTCGCTCGGGTGGAAATACTTCTGTTCCGACTTGCCTGCGCCCTCAGCTTGCAGCCGTATATTGCCCCTGCTGCCCGCAGTCAGTAAAGTGTTTTAAGGGAACGTGATATCCCTTCACACATGAGCGCGAGAATGAGCTCAGTTGTGGAATCAGGCACGGTGAAAGTCGCTGACAAAGTCAAGGAACTGAAATCGAAGGGCATTGATGTTATTTCGTTTTCCATAGGGGAGCCCGATTTTCCGACTCCGCAGCACATAGTCGATGAGTGCATCTCCGCGCTGAAGGCCGGTTTCACGAAATACACGCCTTCCTCCGGCATACCCGAACTGAGAGAGGCAATAGCGGAAAAACTCCGTTCTGAAAACAGGATAGATGCACATGCGTCGGAAATCGTCGTGACACCGACAAAGCAGGCCATTTTCATGGCCGTTCTCGCGCTTGTTGACAGAGGATCGGAAGTCATAATGCCGGACCCGGCGTGGGTTTCATACGAGCCGATGGTGCGCATCGCAGAGGACATTCCTGTCCCTGTAAGAGCGGACGAGGAAACATCGTTCAGGCTTACTCCCGAGCTGGTCGCCGAGAAGATTAATGACAGTACGAGAATGATAATACTGAACTCTCCCTGCAATCCAACAGGGGCTGTAATGAGGAAAGAGGATGTGGCCGGAATATGCGAACTTGCCGTTGACCATGATCTGCTTATCATCAGTGATGAAATCTATGAGAAGATCATTTACGATGCTGTGAACCACTCTCCGGCATCGCTCGACGGCATGAAAGAGAGAGTCATAACGGTGAACGGTTTTTCGAAAACTTATTCGATGACCGGATGGAGACTTGGTTATCTCCATGCAGACAAGAGCCTGATAGGCGACATACAGAAGATCCAGACACATTCGATAACATGTGCCACATCATTCGTGCAGAAGGCGGGCGTCGCGGCGCTGAAGGGGCCCAGGGAACCAGTGGAAGAGATGGTCGCGGAATTCCGTAGAAGACGGGATTTCGTGGTACGGCGCATCGGGGAAATCAATGGCCTGAGCATGGTGGAACCAAAGGGAGCATTCTACGCTTTCCCTAAATACGAATTTGATATGGATTCTGACAGGATGGGAGATTACCTGCTTGATCAGGCGCATGTCGGCGTCACGCCCGGATCGTCATTCGGCAAATTCGGGGAGCATCACTTCAGAATATCATATGCGACAGGCATGGAGCAGCTGGAAAAAGGACTGGATGCGATCGAGAAGGCACTCGTCAGACTGGGATGAGCGCAGGACGCCTATCTGAGTTCTGGCGGCAGCATATTTGGTATGGAGTCCTGGATGGGGTATGCGTTTCCGCACTTTGCGCATTTGATAGTGCCTGAAATTATTTCCTCGGCTTCCTTTTTATCCACTTCAAGTTCCAGTGGATGATGCCTGCAGACAGGACACGCCAGTATCTCCATGAGTTTGCTCTTCACGCATTAAGATGCGCATACTGTTCTAAAAAGCTTTCCGAGCGCCGGTTCCCCTGTCACGCTGCACAAACTTCGGTTGACGCCCGTATTGAGCGGAAGCGTGCTGTTTTACGCACAAAGTTGATAAAAAGCTCCTCCGCCCGGGATAGCAATGCGAGCACAACATTGTTAAGGGGATGGTCAATAGTCCTGCTGCCACAGTGACGAGAAACCCAACGCTGATTTGTGATGAGTGACGGGCGAGCCGAGTGGCATCCTGCGCCCCGAATGCGGGGGCGGAGGCAGCATTGTTAATTAATTGGTCACCGGTCCAAGTAATTGATATGCAGGGGCATGCAGCAGATGACGGATACGCTGTCCGGGCACAGAACATAAGCAAATATTACACAGTGGGAAAAGAGAGATTTGCCGCGCTGAAGAATGTGACCGTCAGCATAAGGCGGGGAGACTTTGTCGCAGTTACCGGCCCGTCCGGTTCGGGTAAATCGACGCTGCTCAATTGTCTCTCCGGTCTTGACCGCGTTACAGAGGGGGAAGTCATCATAGCGGGAAGGAACATCACCGGTATGACAGACAGAGAAATAAGCAGGTTCAGGGCGTCAAGCATGGGTTTCGTGTTTCAGAATTATGCACTTCTGCCAGTCTTTAACGTTGTAGAGAACGTGGAGCTGCCGGCGCTGATTACGGGCGTTCGTGCTTCCGAGGCAAGAAGGAGGGCAATTGAAGTCCTCGAATTTGTTGGACTGGAGAACAGAACCGGTTTCAAACCTGACCAGCTTTCTGGCGGTGAACAGCAGCGTGTCGCCATCGCAAGATCACTGGTCAACATGCCTGCAGTCCTGTGGGCCGACGAGCCCACCGGCAATCTCGACAGCGAGGCCGGCTCGGCTGTGCTGGAACTCTTCAGCAGGCTGAACCGTGAGCAGCATTCGACCGTTGTCGTCGTGACGCACAATGCCGAGGTAGCCTCGCGCACGAACATCAGGATACGGCTTTCCGACGGCAGAATAACAGACAGCGGGAGTTGAGCCGACGGCAATTGACATCACACTTTACCTGGCGATTGCATTTCTGCTGCTGGCTGCACTGTCGGTTGGAATCATCATCCGGAACAGATTCATCTTCAGGCTCTTCATGCGTAATGCATTCGGAAACAGAAAGAGAGCAGTGCTGATAATAGCAGGCCTGATGATAGGATCGGCAATGATTAGCGGCGCGCTGGTGATGAGGAGCAGCATGCTGACGCTGAGCAGCAACATGGTCACGCTCAGCTATGGCCATGTCGACGAGACCGTAACAAACTACGGCAACTCGCTTTATGGCAGCCCCTTCAGTTACGGCGCATACAATGATATCAACAGCACTGTTTCGGGCAGCCGGCTTGTCGCGGGCCTCGTGCCTATGACCTATCTGACCGTAAGCGCCTACGATAATACCACACGTGTGCCGTACTATGAACTTGGTTTTTGCGCGGCACCCTGGTGGGCAAACAGCATACTCGGAAATTTCATTTCTGTGAACGGCAGCACGGTGAACCGGCTCCCGCACGGAGAGATGCTCGTCGATCAGCTTGCCGCAAAGCAACTGGACGCCTCGCAGGGCGATAAACTTACAGTGTACGCAGGAAACGGCAGGAGTTACACCGGCACAATATACGCCATCGTGAAGGACAACTTCAGAGGATACTTCGATTCCGGATTCAATATTTTCATGAGACTCGGCGATTCGTCCGTGGTTACGGGCTCCGCAGGCAGCATCAGCCTCATTGCGGTTGCCAACACGGGCAGCGTGCTGGAAGGAGCGCAGCAGTCGGATGCAGTGATGAAACTGCTGAACAGCACGCTTTCGACAGTCAACGGAAAGCTTGGTACGGGACTCGCCGCATATCCTGTCCTGCTGCAGCAGCTGAATCTGGTTCATTCCGAGGTGAGCGACATCTCAGATCTCTACCTGGCGCTGAGCCTCTTCGCAGTGGCCACCGGCCTGATTCTTGTGGCGGTCATATTCTACATGCTTGCCGAGGAGAGAATGAGGGATCTCGGTACGCTCAGGGCGCTTGGTGCAACCAGAAGGCAGATTACCGGAGGATTTGTTTCAGAGGGATTCGTCTATACGCTTCTGTCCTGCTTCGCAGGCTCTGCCCTCGGTGTCGGCATCGGTTTCCTGATGACGCTGGGTTTTGTCGAATTGTTCGGCAGCACATTTGCCGCACCGGTGCGGGAGACTGGCATACTGCTTTCCTCATTCACTGTCACTGTGCCGGACGTTGTTACCGGATTTTCAGCGGGAGCGGTTGCCACGCTAGTCATCATACTCATTGCGAGTTACAGGATAAGCAGATTCAGCGTGATAGAAACCATCCGTAGAAACACTGCCGCCGGAAGTAAGGTGAAAGGCGTGTCAAGAGTCGCCGTTCCTCTTGTATTCGCGCTGACTTCCGTCACGCTAATCTACATGGGTTTCCAGCTGAAACTGCTTGAAGTAGCGATGCTGGGGCTTTCGCTTGTTTCCATCTCTGCCGTATGGCTCGTCATATCGGCCACGGGCGCCGGTTATCTTACGGGCGCAGCCGGAGCGGCGCTCATACTCATTTGGGGCTTGCCGCAGTCATGGAATCTGTTTCCGCACAATTTCACCTATTCATACTACATCTATGTAGAGTCGGGCCTTTTCCTTGTCACTGGAGGAATACTCGTCTTCTTCTCGCTCGAACCGCTGATGCTAAAAGTCATAAGACCGGGAAAACACAGCGGCGGAAGCATCGTTCCGACGATACGTCAGGCGCTTGCATTTCCCACGCAGAAGAAGATCAGGACTGCGGCGTCCCTCGCATTATTTTCATTTGTCATTTTCGGCATAGTTTCAGTTTCGGTGCTCGGTAGCATGATTAACCAGGCGGCAGTGCAGACAGTCGCAAAACAGAGCGGCGGCTACAACTTTGTGGTCTACAGCGGAAACGGAGGAAACCTGACTTCTGCCGTCACTGGAAATTCCACGCTCGCCGGATACATCTCAGCGGCAGACCTGATATATGACACAGGCACGGCGTTCACATTGAACGGCTCCGCACCGTTCATATATCCGCTTGTGGGAATCCCTTCGGGCAGTGAGAACGGCGGTTTTGCCTCGCATAACAGGTATCAGTTTTACAGCTACCTGCCGCGTTTCCCTTCACCAGGCGCCGTTTGGAGTGCGGTCAGAAACAACAGTTCGCTTGCCATCATCGACATGACGCTGGCCGGCATTACAAAAGGCAATTTCGGGACAGGCACACCGGCACCGGTAAAAGCAGCCCTGGGAAGTGAGCTGACAATTTACGGCGCAAATCACAGCGCCAGAAGCGTCATTGTTGCAGGCATACTCGACGAATTCGGTTTCCAGGGTGTTTTTGTCCGGCTCCCGGACATGTCTTCGCTCGGCCTGCTGAAACAGGCATTCCCGGTACTCTTCATAAGACTCGCACCCGGTGTGTCACCTACGGTCGCATCCATTAACCTGAGGAGGGCGCTCATATCTTATGATCCTGTCGTGATCAATCTGAATCTCATTACGCAGCAGCTCACAATGGACATACAGGGCATCGTGGAAATGACCGAGATATTCATAGCCATGGGACTCGTAGCGGGGACCGCGGGCCTGGGCATCATAGCAATGCGCTCTGTAGTCGAGAGAAGACAGCAGATTGGTCTCCTCAGGGCGATAGGATTCACCAGGCGCATGATGTCTGCATCATTTCTTCTTGAGTTTGTTTTCATCGCATTCTCGGGTTCGGTGATAGGCGTGGTGATGAGTCTCGTAAACGGAGAAGTAATAGCAGCCAGACTCAGCGATGTACTGGCCTTTGCATATTCACCTTCAAGCATCATTCTGCTCGTGATGATTTCCCTCCTTCTTACCGTAGTGGCAGTCGTCAGCTCAGTACGTGCTGTGTCCAGGATAGAACCGTCGACCGCCATACGATATATCGAATGATGCAGTTTGTCATGCGCTGAATGCCGGCGGGCTGCAGAGCCTCACAGGCTTGGAGAATGGCGGTCAGAAAGAAAAGCGTCCGCTGCAGCAGTCCACGGATGTCATCGGCCAATTTTTTTTGTCATCGTGATGTCAGTCGGCCGGAAACCGTTCTTCTCATACAGACTCAATGCACCTGCGTTGTGGCCAAAGACATGAAGCGACAGACTGTCGATATTCATCGTTTGCAGGAGGCGGTCAAGAGCTTGCAGTGTTTCGGTCGCGTATCCCCTGCGCCTGTATTGTTCGTAGATAATGATGTCCCAAATCCAGGCACCTGGCACGGGACTCCTGTCTTTGACACCGATCCAGACCATGCCTACCTTGTTCCGGCTGGCTTCGTCGACGATGGAATAGAGATGCTGATGTTCGGTGTCAAGACCCTGCGGCAGAAGCTGGTCGAACGCTTCTTTAGAAAGCACATCTGCACCGGCCTCAGTCCATGTGCCGGCCCTGACTTTCTCGGCGGCGTAATTTCTGATGCTGTCATTCAGATAGTCATCGAACTCGGCGGGACTCAACGGCAGCAGTGTGACCATGAACTTGTGAATATAGCGGTTGTCTACATAACAGCTTCGGCACTCCGAAGATTGGCGCCCGGTGTTTCTCAATTTTGCGCAATACAGTAAGCCGATCTCACCAGCAGGGTTTGCACGCATCCGACGGCATGCAGAGTGCGTTACACCGGAGATCGGTTGAGTGCCATGACAGCAGACAATCGTCAGACACTTCCGATAGCATTATATCTGCGATAATCGTTGAAGATGCAGGGATGTGGAATGCCAATAGCCATTGAAATGCTTTTCAGGAACAGCATTTTGCGCTCGCACTGGATCAAGAGAGCGGCTGCGGGACTTATCGATACATTGACTGTTTTTGTTCCAGTCTGGGCAGTCGGCATGACTTTTGGCTTCGGGAAACTCTACTTTGAGCTTTTTGTTGGTATAGCGTCCGGCATCTGCTGGTTCATTTATTCAACCTCTTCAGAGTACTTCTATGGATACACGCTAGGCAAGAAAATCATGGCATTGCGCGTATCTTCACAGAAAGGAGAGTTGAATCTGCATGAAGCGGTCTTCCGCAATATTGCCAAACTTTTCTGGTACATACTGCTGCCGCTGGATGTCATTCTCGGGCTCTTCACCTATGGGGATCCGAGACAGAGATTCACAGACAGGGTATTCGGCACCACGGTGGTTTCCACCCATCCTGCCAGCTCGCTGATTAAAGTGAGACTCAGGCACGTGAGAAGCTACGAATGATGCTCATTCGAAAAGAGTGAAACCGTCTGCAGTTATTGAATACTGCAGTATCTTTGTCCTTTCCGGAAAACTCTTCACCTTGCTTACGATAAGACTGTTTTCGAATTTTTTGCCTACGCGTTCTCTGTCGAGTTCAAGCATCGTGTCACATAAGGCATATATCGAATTCTGGGTGCGTGTATCAAATACGTTTTTTGTCATCGTTACCAGCAAAGTGCCCCTGCTTCGCTTGTTGTATGCCTTCAGCGTCCTGAGTGCACCGAGAACATCCTCGACGCCGTAGTTGTCGAGGAAGAAATCCAGCGAGTCTATCGTGATTCTGAAGGGAGGTTTTATCTTGAAAATCTCATGCGTCAGGAATGTGAGAAAGTTAAAAGGCCTTTCGCCCTCCGTAGGGCTTTCAAAGACGTCCATGACCTTTATGCCTTCCTGCCTGTACCGCGTGACTTCCAGCCTTTTGAGGAGTACGGAATCGTAGTACTTGTCACCTATATCGACAATCTCCAGATCCGTCCGCCAGCCGAAGCGTGTTATTGTGGAAAGGACTTCATCCCTGCTGTCTATTGTGGAAAAATAGTAACTTTTCTCGTCGCCTACCGAGGCAAACTGTTTGGCAAGCACTCCGAGTCCCGAGCCGGTGTCACCCACTATTGCGCACAACGTCCCGTCCGCGAATCCTCCCCCGAGGGCTGCATCGAGGTGTCTTATTCCTGAAGTGACAGGCATCATTCTCCTCCGAACCTGATTGTCTTGTCGCTCACGAGTCCGAGCAGTGTGCTCACTTCCTGCGTCTGTTGCTCGTTTATGCTGAGCATGAGTACCATTGCGCCCCTGGAGCGCAGGCCGTTGACCATTATATGCAGGAATTCACCCATGATCTTCCAGTCGTTGTGTATGTGCAGGGTGTTGATGGAGTCCACGATTACAAGCACAGTCTTTCCGGCCGATTTCCTCCGGACAAATTCTATCTTGAGCATGATGTTCTCCAGCATTGTCGGGCTCTCAATCAGTATCACGTTTTCGGGACTCCCTCGCTGGCCCGTCATCATGCTTGAGATGCAGTCTATGAATCTGACGTGACTCGTGTCGACACCTATCATCTTCATGGCGCTGATTATCGCATCCGCAGGAACTGTCGAGGCTACATAGATGATCTGAACATTCTTGTTATGCTGATTCAGCATGCCCTTTATGGCGTCGAAATAAACTTCGGTACCTATTTCCAGGGAAGTCGATGTGCTGGGCTCCAGTTTCTTCATCTCCCCTGCCACCTGGACGGACACATCTATTATGCCGATCCCCCCTTCAGAAGCGGCACAAGCAGCGTGCCTGCCGTCGAGAGATCAAGCACATATTTCGCCCTGGAATGTGATGTTCCTCTCATCTTTATTACCTGGAGTGTTCTGAGCATGTCTCCGTTCCTTTCCATGTTTCCCATCAGTATGACGCCGTCTGCAACGGCCTCCTCCACTCCGTATTTCGAATAGCTGGAATCTGCGGCTGTCATTTCAGATATCACAAGCGATGTGGTTCCCAGCCCGGATAACATCTTGCTGAGACCGAGCATCAGATTCCTCAGCTTCTCCTGTGTATCCAGCTGGTAGGCTATCGATGTGATCGAGTCTATGACGAGCCGTCTTGCCTTCGTTTCCCTTGTCAGGTCCCCGAGTGCGACGACAAGCAGGTCCACGTCTTCCAGCGACATTTTGTCCCGCTTGAAGCCGAGTCTGCTGTATATCGCAGAGATATCTATGAATGTCATCTTCCCGCTTTTAATCAGATCACGTCGGAAAAAGTCATATGGTATCATATTGGCAATGAGTTTTTCGAAAGGTTCGGTAACAGATAGATAGAGCCCGTTTTCACCGCTCACGGCACCGTGAAGAAGAAATTCCAGGGACAGGGAAGTCTTACCTGTTCCGCAGTTACCGGTAAGCAGAATAGTGTTGTTTCGCGGAATGCCGCCTCCTAGTATACTGTCCAGTCCTTCGATTCCCGTGAAACATTTTTCCCTGCCTATGCTGTCCGGGGAAGCCGCTTTTGACTCCTCCTGTGCCGCCTTCATAAGGATCTGCAGAGCAACCACGCAATACGATTAATAACCTTTTTTACAGAAGTGACAGCAGTTGATAATCGTCATCTTCCACGCGTTTTTGGATCGTGCGTCGGGCAATATTGACAATCACCTTTTTATCGTCGCATTCACTCCGAGTCCTGCCGATTATGCATATCGTCTCGCGCAGCAGCTGGTGACATTGTGCCTGCCGCATCTGGTAGTCGGAAGGCTGTCTCAGTAATGCGGGGGAGGACTTCCGGAAACACCCGAAGAGCAGTTAGAAAGTATCCTGAAATGCTGATTGAGAACTGCGAGACAGAATATTCAGACTGGCTCATGGCCGAGTATGCACACTGTAAAGAGATATGGCCAAACCTCACATACACGAATGTTCAGAACCCTGTCATGAAGACGAGTATTGCAGCCCTGGGAAAAACCGTGGGCAGCGACGCCGTTGAGTACACGGGAGGCCGCGGATGCATAATACTGGACCATCAGGCTGACAGGGAACTGACCCGAGCAGAACTGTTCACACACAGCTATGTCATCGTCGGCGGGATACTTGGTCATGACAGGCCATCAGGAAGAACAAGGAAGTACATAACAAGCAGATTCAACCCGAAGAGAAATATAACGAGAAATCTCGGAAAAAAACAGATGACCATAGACAGCGCGGTCTTTGTTGCGCGTGCGCTGTTGCTCGGTGCTTCGCTGGATGAACTGGAAATAACGGAAGAAGTGGAGATTAAATGGGATGATGTACACAGCACTCAACTGCCTTATGGTTATCCGATGGTGGAAGAGAAAGTCATCATCACACCGGGCCTGCTGGAAATACTTAAAAGGGACTGGAGTGCGATGACTCGGTAATGATGGTTCTCAGGCTCACTCAATACGGTCATCCCATCGGCGCTACTATTCTGCCAGGACTTACCGTTCTCCGTTCGAAAAAGCAGAACGGTATCAGGATATCCGTCACTGCCGCGGGCAAAACATGGATGACACTGTTCAAAAGTAACATCGATAGGCTTAAAATATCACAGCAATGCTTTTGATGGCTAAATGCACCCGTCGGACTTCAAAGTGGTGCAGAAATAACGGGAAGTAATTAAATGGCTGAACAACTGGATCAGTTTGAGATTGCAGTAGCGCAGATAAAGAAAGCGGCAAAGATACTGAACCTGGATGCAGGCATGGTGGAAATACTGACACATCCAAAGAGGGAACTCACGGTCAATTTCCCTGTAAGGATGGATAATGACACGGTGAGGGTCTTTACCGGATACCGTGTGCAGTACAACTATTCACGCGGCCCCTGCAAGGGAGGGGTAAGGTATCACCCGAACGTGACGCTCAACGAGGTCAGGGCACTTGCGGCATGGATGACGTGGAAAACCGCCGTTGTGAATCTGCCGTTTGGCGGCGCCAAGGGCGGAATAATCGTCGATCCGAAGAAGCTGAGCCAAAACGAGCTCGAAAGGCTCACTAGGAGATACACGTCCGAGATAAGCATTATAATCGGGCCTGAGAAGGACATACCTGCTCCGGATGTCTACACCGATTCCCAGACTATGGCATGGATGATGGACACATTCAGCATGATAAAGGGATATTCCGTTCCGGGCGTTGTTACCGGGAAACCACTGAGCGTCGGCGGCTCCGAGGGGCGTGGTGAAGCCACCGCAAGGGGCGCGATGTATGTTGCAAAGGCGGCAGCGAAGACGGCAGGCATAGACACAAAGAAAGCAACCGTTGCTGTCCAGGGCTACGGAAACGCGGGAGCAATAGGCGCGAGACTCTTCAACAGCGGTCTTGGCTCAAAGGTGGTTGCGGTGAGCGACAGCAAGGGTGGCATCTACAGCAAGGACGGACTTGACATACAGAAGCTAGATGCGCACAAGGCTAAGACAGGTTCAGTCATCAACTTCCCGGGAACAAAGAGCATTTCCAACGAGGAACTGCTGACGCTGGACGTTGACATGCTTGTACCTGCGGCACTTGAGAACCAGATTACAGAAAAGAACGCCTCATCCATCAAGGCAAAGATGATTGTGGAAGAAGCAAACGGGCCGACTACGCCGAGAGCGGATGAGATACTTTTCAAGAACGGCGTATTGCTCATGCCTGACGTTCTCGCAAACGCAGGAGGAGTAACCGTGAGCTACTTCGAATGGGTGCAGGACATACAGAGCTTCTTCTGGTCTCTGGAGGAAGTGAACCAGAAACTGGAGAGAGTCATGACAAGCGCTTACGAGGGAATTCTCCCGATCTCGAAGAAGGAGAACATTGACATGAGGACGGCCGCGTATGTATACGCCGTAAAGAAGGTCGTCGACGCGCATATGGCGAGGGGTCTCTGGCCCTGAACGAGCACCGGGCTTCGGTTTCAGAAGCAGCAGAATACAAACACTTTAACCTCTTTTTCTCTAAATGAGCTTCAGCAGATCCGATTTGGTTATGATCCCGCATATCTTTCCGCGCCGCTGCACCAGCACGGCGGAACTGTGATACAGAAGTGTCGCAACCGTTTCGACCGGTGTCTCTTCGGGAATGACGGGGTATGCCTCGTTCATGACTTCCTCCACCTTTATTTCCGACAGTTCATCGATGCTCAACCCCTGTCTCAGTTTGCCCAGTATAGCCTCTTCGGAGATGCTTCCGACCACACTCTCGCCGTTCATTACGGGCATCTGTGAATAACCGCGCTTTTTCATCATGTCGCCGACTTCTGCCAGTGTTGCCTGGTTGGCTACGGTAACTATCGAAGCATGGAGAACATCCCTGGCTGTTTTCTTTATCTTTCGCACTTTTCCCTCATTTTCCAGAGCCGAAAACACCCTCGTCACTATCTCGTAGCTAGCGGAGATAGTGTTTCTCTCCAGCTTTGCGATCGTCGACTGGCTCACCTGCGAGGCTTTGGCCAGTTCGTTCTGCGTCATATCTAGCTGTTTTCGCATCTTCTTTATGTCGGTGACTGCAGGAAAAGCCATCGCCGCTGCTAATGATATTCACATATTAATTCATATTGGAATACACCGACGCAGCCGGCGTGCATGAAGAAGGAGAAGATGAATGCAGGGAATTTCTCGTCACTCCCATGATTGCACTCCGGAACGGCACGTTTCAGACACGCAGCATGCATACAATCGTGCATCACACATATTCTATTACGAATTTTTGTATCAACATTGGTTTTATTAAAGTTCAACATGAGAAGCAATGATGATAGCGCACGAGTCAAATGAGAACGGTAAAACAGACAACCTTGCGAAGGGACTCTTCTGCAAGGAATGCGGAAAATCCTTTCCCCTCTCAATGTCAAATGCATGCGATGAATGTTTTGCGCCGCTCGAGGTACGATATGACGAGAACAGAGTGGAGGCTGCCCTGAGCAGAAAGAACATAAGCGCAGGACCGCCCAGTATCTGGAGGTACTGGCCACTTCTTCCCGTTAATCCCGCGGCAGGGAGAGCCGGGCTTAACCCCGGGCTCACTCCACTGAGGAATTGCAAAAATCTTGCGGAAGAGATAGGTATTAGGGAACTGTTCATCAAGGATGACACCGTCAACCCCACCTATTCATTCAAGGACAGGCCGGTAGCCGTGTCCATACCCAAAATACTCGAATTCGGACTGGACGGAGTGGGCTGCGCATCGACCGGCAATCTGGCAGGAGCTACCGCGGCGGCCGCGGCAAGATACCGCATTCCCTGTTATGTCATCATACCGGCGGATACGGATCGCACCAAGATTCTGTCTGCGCTGGCATACGGCGCAAAAGTGATTTCGGTCGAAGGAACATACGACGACGCCAACCGGATTTCAAATCTCATCACAGACAGGCTGAATATTGGCTTCGTCAACATCAACCTCAGACCGTATTATGTCGAAGGATCAAAGACGCTGGCGATGGAGGTCGTCGAACAGCTCGGCTGGGAAGAACCGGACAGGATGATAGTGCCAATCGGATCCGGAGCACTGCTGACTGCAGTGAACAAAGGGCTCAACGAGTTCAGGCGATACGGCATCAGCGAGGGGAACTGCATAATTTCCGGAGCGCAGCCTTCGGGTTGCTCCACCGTTGCCGATGCATACGCGAGGGGTGACGACATAATAAGACCAGTCCGCGACCCCGATACAGTCGCCGAATCACTGGCTATCGGCAATCCGGCTTCCGGTCTGGAGGCACTGTCGATAATAAGAGAGACCGGAGGTTTTGCTGACGCCCCATCGGACAGCGAGATTATCGAAGGACAGATGCTCCTCGCAAGGAAGGAGGGCATATTCACCGAACCTGCAGGCGGCACTGTCATCGCTTCCCTCAGAAGGAAGGTTGAAGACGGAACCATAAGCGGAAATGAAAGGGTCGTGTGCCTCATTACGGGCAACGGGCTCAAAACGCCGTCCCACCTCACAGGCGGCGTCGTCGGAAGCACATACGAGGTTAAGGCGGAGATTGAAAACGTACTGCCGATTTTCGGCTACAATGCGGGAACGGTGTGATTGAATGGTAACAGTAAATTTCTCGTCATCGATGCAGTCCATTACCAGAGGAAACAGGGAGCTGGAGCTGGATTTTGAAGGATCAGTTGACAAGCTGTTTGAAAAGCTCGGCGGTATTTTCGGCGATGAATTCAGGAGAAGAATATACCAGGATGGAAACGTGCTGAGACGCTACATCAACGTATACGTCGACGGAAAGGACATCAGATTTCTGGCAGGGGAGAAGACCGCAGTCAGGCGTGATTCGACGGTGGATGTTGTGCCCGCGGTGTCAGGCGGATAAGCAAAGTTAATTAGCCTGTCCAGCCTAATGCGATACGATCTGAATGCAATGCGCAGAGTGCCAGATGCCAGTTGAGCTGATTGACTTAAAGAAGTTCAGCGATCTCATGAGTCCCGGCGGCTTTGTGATTCTCTGCAGAGACTGCGCCGAGGGAAGGGGACTGCGCTGGGACAGAGGGAAGCTCTGCGAAGCCACCCTCAATGACTGAAAAACGAATCGTGAAGAACGCATGAGCCGGACGCGTGGATTTTAAATCAGCCGCCCTGAGTGCCGCCGGCCGTCCAGATATGATATTATAGCCGGTTGCAATTTCGAAATCAGGTGCGACAGGCCGCCGATTACCCGCCGCATCATGGGGGGATTCCGTGATTGATCATTTCAACGCTTATGCTCTGACAGTCAGAGATGTCAGGAAGTGTGCCGAATTTTACAGAGATATTATCGGATTGAAACAGCAGGAGCTTTCGGACGAGTTCGCGTATCTCACTTTCGGCAAAGGCGGCCCTGGTGTTGCGTTGATTTCCGCGGAAGGACTTGCAGGGGAGATTCCAGTGGATCGCGTAAGACCGGGGGAAAACCTCATCCAGCGAAACTACTTTGCAGTGTTCCTTGAGGACACAGATCGCGCGTACGAGGAATTACGTAAGAAAGGCGTGCGGTTCCTGCAGCCGCCTGCATCCAGGAGCAACGGCCAGAGATTCGCATTCTTTGAAGATCCGGAGGGGAACCTGTGGGAAATATCGCATTTCCCAAAGTAACTGTCCGACTCGCTGCAATGAGGTGAATTATGTCTTCCGAAGTAAAGAAAATCGATGAAGTGACACTGGCCCGGGCCTGGATAGAATGGCTGGTGGAGACACGGACCGGATACATGGATACGCTTTTCCTGCTGCCAGAATCCGATCGATTGAAAGACAGGGGCGCATCGTTTCCGTCCATCCAGGACATCTTTCTTCACATTATTGACAACAACATCTGGTGGTTCGAAAGCGTGCCGCAGAATCACCAGGAAACGCACACCGAGATCAAAGGACGCATTTCGGAGTCGCAAATCCGAAAGCATATCAGCCGCATCGCTGAAGTCAGCAGGCAGCTCGCAGAGTCATTAACAGCGGAGAAATTGAACGAGAGTTATGTTATCCGCGGTGTTGCAGGGAATGGAAAACCGTTCGAAATGAAGGTCAACCTGAGAACCATCATCTGGCACATGGTCGAAGAAGAACTGCAGCATCGCGGCGAAATGAATGCCCTCTTCTGGCAAATGGACGTTGATGCTCCGACACGCGCCTGGTTCAGCAGTAATCTTGCAGAGTGAACCGCTTCACTAGTGACAGCAAGGTTTGCTTGGTTCAGGCAAGATCCTGGCATCACATCAATTTGCTTTACAGACACCCTGATAACGTTAATCGGATTCATCTGCAGTCCGATCTGTGCTCCAACCTGCCGGTTTACTCTTTCGCGCTCGACGGGTCTGTATGCATTTGCCCAAAGTCGCGCCAGTTCGTGATAGGCGGTTCCACATTGATTTGCCACAACAGAGCGTTCAGCTCTCCGCGATGCTGCAACTCATGCTCAATAACATGCAGGAGAGTTGAACGAATCGACGTCGTGAAATCTTCGTCCCACCACGGTGGAAGTTTCGGAACCAGATATGTCCGGTCGAGGTCTCTATCAGTGAGCCTCGAGAAGAAACGTATGACCTGTTCCTGAACTGACTTATCATATTGACGGATGTCGTCCAGAGAAAGGTCGTCCGGGCCGTCGAATGGTTTGAACGGTTTGCTGTTCAGCGCCGACATTCTGACAATCCATGTTTCGGTGCCTCCCAGTGAATGAGCGAAGATGTCGAGCAATGTCGGAAACGATGCTCCCCGATCCCGCGTCAACTCCTCCGGCGGGAGCTTCGACAGCGTTTCCAGATATCTCTGTCGGACGAATGCGTTGTAATCGTACCACTTCCTTATCCACTCTACCTCAGACATGTCACCACTGCCTATTTCGAATTCATGAGCAATGCTCCGTATGAGTTCAGCCTTTTCACTTTGCCATTCTCCAACTCAAATCTGCCTGAGCAAGCTGACAGAAACAGCCTATTGCCGGAAGAGCGTTCGATTCCATTCCCACACATTCCCTGCAGGAATCGTGACTCAGAATGGATTCACGCGGCGTTGTGTGCAGGATAGCGTGCTAAATCATTGATGCGGCTTCACTCCACCGTTTGAAAACGGAGGTATCCTCGACGATTGAGCATCATGAATACGCCTGAGAAGCTCGGTGGCGTTGTCCGCAGGAGCGGAACACGTCTTTCCCGTGCAGAGGAATGCTATCGCCCGGCCTGAAGAAGCAGACTTGAGTATCATTGCATTGACGGTGTCCGAAAATTGTGGAGCGGCGGAAGAAGTGGTGTCGACGCAAATCACTTCTTTTCCAGGAAGATACGCGGCACCGGCAGCCCGCCTGAGCTCCATGAATCCCGGAGATGACGCATCCCCGGCTATGACAATCTGAGGTATGCCGTTCAACTGCATATCCATGGCCTGAAACATTGCACCCGCATAAGTCCCTGAACCAGCGCATCTCGGCACTGAATACATTAGTATTCCCGCTGCATGACGATCGAACGTTGAATCGCCCGTAATCGATGCAATCCGCTGGAGGAATAAAGATGCACTTGCATTTGGAGAGGCGCAGGGTGAATCGAATAACTGCACATTATCAGAAGAGTGAAGGCCGGTATTTTTTTGTGCCTCGACTCTCCGGTCGATATCATTCAGTGCGCCGGAGGGAAGAGCATAATCGAGAACAATGATTTCGGCAACTGATTTCGCGGCGGAAATATACGCAGGAACGCCATGATAACAAAAAGCATCCAGCAGCGCGTGGCCCATGTGGACCTGATCCTCCAGCAGACCATGCACCGCGCGATTGCCACCGACCGTATGCAGGAAACCTTGCTCCTCGTCGAACGAAGATGCTAACGCAGCGTCTACGGCAAGCCTGCATTTTGACGCAATGTCCTCGTTAAGAAATGTTCGCGCATATTCGTAAAGCGAGCTGATAGCCATTCCATTCCAGTTTGAATACACCGTTCTGTCGACACTGGGCACAGGTCGGCGTTTTCTCGCTTCGAGCATTTTTTCCATTGCCGAGGAAATCAATTTCTGTGTTTCGTCTTTCCCGAGCGACATGCTTTCAGCCACTTCAACTGCATCCATGGCTCTGTAGAGCACATGTCTGTCTCTTCTCCCGTGCATTTCGGCCGCACCGCGGATGTGAAAATGGAGCGCAGCAGCCTCTCTCTCCCTTCCGGTTGCAGCCTCGGAGAGTTCTGCTGGTGTCCATGTCCAGAAGTCGCCGTCGTCTCCGGGAAAAGCGTCGGCATCCTGACTCGCGAAAAAACCGTTATCTCCATAAAGCGTGTTGACGAAGAAAGCCGCAATGCCGTCGGCAGTCTTCCTGTATTCTTCGTCATGAAAAATCTGATATCCATGCAGGTAGTTGCGGATGAGACCAGCGTTGTCATAAGTCATCTTCTCAAAATGCGGCACTATCCATGCATGGTCCGTAGAATACCTGTGAAAACCGCCACCTATCTGATCGTGAATACCGCCGGACTGCATCCTGTTGAGCGTCATGAGGATCACCGGGACAGCTTCGGTTTCACCCCTGCTCATCTGCGCCATCAGGAACTCCATCGCGGCAGTATGCGGAAATTTAGGAGCATGTCCGAAACCGCCGTTTGCGGCATCTGCCTCCTCGACCATACGATGAAGAGCTGCAGAGACGACAGACGATTTCACGTCACCGGGTGGTTGCGCTTTATCCTCCATGATGGCTGCCGCAACACGCCTTCCGACTTCCCTGGCGTCGCTGCCGCTTTCTGAATAATATGAGCTGACCTTATCGAGGACTTCCAGGAATCCCGGCATCCCGCCGGAGGATTCCGGCGGAAAATACGTGCCGCCGTAAAACGGTCTCCCGTCGTCGTCCATGAAAACAGTCAGCGGCCATCCGCCCTGACCGGTCATCGCATTCACTGCTTTCTGATATCTCGCATCGATGTCCGGTCGTTCGTCCCTGTCTACCTTTATTGCAACAAAATGCCGATTGATCCTCTCCGCAACTGACTCATGCTCATATGTGCCGTCGTCCATCACATGACACCAGTGGCACCACGAGGCGCCGATGTCGAGAAGAATAGGCTTCTTCTGCTCTCTGGCCCTGCTGAATGCCTCGTCGCACCAGGGAAACCAGTCGACACGCTGATTGGCCGCATGACTGAGATATGTGCTGTGTTCCCCTTCCAGCCTGTTTTGACGTTTAGCCGCGGATGGCATGTATCGAAGATTGAATACGCACGTAGATAGCATTATTGTAGTCGGAAAACAGATTTTCAACAGTCCAAATGGTGCAAAAAATCGTGTGCGTGTGCCATGGATTTTAAAAAAATTAAAAATTTTGTGTCTTGCAAATCGGGAAATGAAAAAAAGAAGGGAAGAGCGTTTAGCCCTTCAAACATTCAGGCCTCTACTTCTTTCCCTTTTTTGCCTTTTTTGCAGTCTTTGCCTTTTTCTTAGCGGGCAAAAAGCATCACTCCAGAGGGTACATATACATTCATGCAAATAAAATTTCGCTATGAAACGCGACGACGTTTTGAGTCTTCATTACGATCCTGATCGCTCGATCGAACCATCCGACTCGTGGAATTGACTTTTACAGCGCACCCGAATCATATGTTGATGCAACACGCAGCATGATGTGCCGTGTAAAATTCACGTTGATGACTCAACCTCGTCATGCACGGTGGAACTGACGGTGTTGTTGCATTCGGCTCCGCGTTTCCTCAAAGCAGAGAGATATGACACGCATTCACGAAGAGAGGCGGCACGACTTGCGCTTGAATCCAGCAGCGATCCGCATAGCATTGAGGATGAACAATGACACAGGGACTCGGAGTACAGTCCGGTCTGATCGCACGTAACAACAAGCTCCGCAACATATGTGGAAATACGTGTGAACTCTGAATCCCCGCCCTTGCTGTAAAGAATGCCGATGAGCGCGGAAGGATCTCCGTTCTCAAACATAGACACAGCTTCATCAACACTCCACTGGCGGCTGTTTTCGGTGACAGGAGAGGCGGTATCGCGGGCGGTGTAAATCTGAGACAGGTGAGACGCGATGGTCATCATTTCGATTATATCCGCAGACTTTACCACGCCTGAGAAAACGATGGACTCAATGATGGATGAAGAGTTTTGAACGATGAACTCGTAAGTGGATTTTTTCTCCGACCCGGCAGAGTTGAGCAACGCTTCGAGACAGATCGTGTTTAGAATACAGCGCGGACTGACGCCTTTGTTCAGTTCATCCGCAATGACGCGAAGCGCCATCTCCGGAATGCCGCTCCTGATGGATGCCGCGACTCTCTGGTCGATGTCGCCGTCAGGAAAATGATCGTTCTCTGCGGCTCTATCGGTGGAAACACCGGCGTACTTCAGCGCCTTTGTGGCATTCACAGCATCCGGTGAGATACCCGCGCCTGTCACTGCGGAAGCGGCGACGCGGGCCGCACCTTCAGTGAAACCGTTTCCAGAAACAATGCACCTTATGGCATTCAACAGAATAGAAGGCGTAAATGAATAGGAATATCGTCTGACTGTCTCTTCTCTGAGAGTGTCCACGAGCAACTCATATTTGCCGCGCGATGCGAGCTCCATTGCGATGCTGCAGGCCCTGTTCCTTCCACCGTCATCGATTGCCTTGAGCATCTCAAAGACAAGCTGTGTGGAAGTTAGGGAGGAGCCCGCACGTCCTGCGGTGGTCGATACACTGCGTCCGGATGACATCATCACAGCGTGAAGGACAGGCAGCTGAGTATTGATGCCGGCCAGATGGGAGTTGATGTGCTTTGAATGATGGAGTGTCCTTACAGGCGAAAAACTGTCCCCCTGCGGGTACTCTAAAGAGAGAAGACTGTCTGCTACCATCATGAAATTTGACCTGAAACCAAACCTCGCAAATGCATGTCGGGCAGCAATGAGCGCTTTTCTTCCACCTGCATTCAGAAGCGATCTGTAGTCCTTTTCATCAAGCGGGAATTCCTTATCTTCAGACATCTTGTCAGCGCCTGAATCTTAGTTCAAACAACCTCTAGGAGGTTTTCTGCCCGCTCTCCCTCTTTATTGCGCGTTCTGTCCGCCTTTTGCGCCTCTCCTCACCCTCGGCAAATGTCTTACGTTCCTGATCGCTGACGAGAACAAGTCTCGGGACGGGCCTTGGATGACCGTCACGATCCAGTGCTACCAGTGTTACTAGAGAGTCGCCGGCGTGATGCGAGTCTCCGGTAAGCAGATTCTCGGCCGTCACGTTGACCATCACCTCCATCGAACTTTTTCCGACGTAAGTCAGTTTTGCATCCAGGGTAAGCAAATCGCCTATGTGCACTGGATAGAGGAAATCCATGTGCTCGATTGAGGCTGTCACAACATTAGAATTGCAATGACGGAGAGCAACGAGTCCCGACACTTCATCTATCATTTTCAGTATTGTTCCGCCGAACACGTTTCCGGCTATGTTCGCATCCGTCGGCATCATCACACGCGAGATGCTTGATGCGCTGTCCGAAATCTTCTTGCTACTGGTTTGCATCTGTATCAGCATTAACACCGATCAGCTTCGGCTTTATAAAAACGAGCAGCAACGTGGTCACGCTCACCTGCGGAGGAACCAGAAGGGCCTGACATGTCGGGATTCGTGCAGGTGGAAGGAGCGCAAGATCCCAAGTGGAAAACCGTACCGGTGTTCCGTGACCGTTCCAGTAAAATCAGTAAACGTCGAGCGGAATTGAAGAGAGTCCGGGACTCGCTTGAGGATGTCATAACTTCATCCAGTGACTGCCGTATACAGCGGAGAGCCTCTTTCTTGACACATCGAATGCCTGCGGAGACGAGTCGCAAGCTATCCATCTCCGGCCGGTTCTTGCCGCTACAGCCGGCAGCGTCCCGCTCCCACAGAAAAAATCCGCCACAGTGCTGTCTTCGCAGGTCGTAGCTTTTAACATTCTTTCCACGACAGATTCGGGTTTCTGTGTAGGATAATGAGTATTCTCAGGCTGATTTCCACGGAGTGCTGGGATATCCCACACGTCCCTCTGTAAAACTTCCGTATAGTATCCGTTTTCATCGTGTTGTATGTCTATGTTCGAGAAACCGTACTTGTACTTGAGGTACGATCTCTCTGTGCCCTGCGTGAAGCGATATTTAGTGCCCTTTGAGTAGAACAATATGTTGTCGTGTTTCCGGCTGAAGTTCCTCCTGCCCGCTCCGCCGGTCTTGTAGAACCAGATTATTTCGTTTATGAAATTTTCATAACCGAATATCCTGTCCATTTCCACTTTTATGTAGTGGCAGGCATGCCAGTCGAGATGCACGAATATCGAACCGGTGTCTGAGAGTGCCCGGCGGCTCAGGCGAAGTAAACTGGAGAGCCATGAGACATAGGCGGCCATGCTGTCCCACTGGTCATTGAATGAAGCTTCACCCGGATGCGTGTGGGGAGGATGCCTGATGATCCTGTTGCTGAAAAAAGGAGGATCGACGTATATCATATCTATGCTCGCAGGTTCCATCTGCCCGAGAACATGTTCTGCATCGGAGAGATAGAGAATGCCGTCTGGTCCTGAATAACTGACAGATTGCATCATCCGGCCGTAACACATACTCCTTTTTCTATTATTCCTCCGCGGAGACATAAACCGGTGTTCGCGACAATGTTCCGCCAAGGAAGACGGAGCCTGCTCATGGGACCTGTGAGTGAACACGATTCGCGCAATTCGCCGCGCTCTTCACTTCCCGCCGGATGCGAAACGGATGCGACCGGCAACTGCAGTCATCATGACAGACGGTTTGCGTATTGCATCCGCGATTGATTTTTCTGACATCATGACGGCGTCTCCAAAACTTCCCGGCTCCAGCATCCCCAGCCTGCCAGTTTCGCCGGAAGCGGCGCCTGCCCAAGCGGTATACATCAGCACAGCAGCCTCCGCGTCGAGAGCTTCACCGGCAGTCATATCGGCTATGCGCACTCCCGCATGCCTTCCCCTGTCGACCGCGGAGAGAATGCCGCTCCATGGATCAAGCGGTTCTACGGGCGAATCGCTTGATCCGACAGGCATGAGTCCCATGTCTCTGAACGTCCGGAAGAGATAACAGTCAATGCATCTCTTCCCCAGCCTGTCAGGAAGCCACCAGTCTCCGACAAGGAAGTGAGGCTGCACAACCATGACCGGACGAAACGCGTCAATCTTCCCAATCACACTGGGTGGAGTGAAAGCGGCGTGTTCAAGGCGCAGATCTCTTCCCTTCATTCCGGCTTTCTCTGCTGCAGTCAGCACCTCCTCTATTGCTCTGTCTCCGATTGCGTGCGCAGCAACCATCATTCCCCTTTCCCTGGCCATCACCATATACCTGATCATGTCAACTTCATCGGTGAGGCGGAGACCGGTGGTCTGATCGTCCTCATAAGGCGTCGAAAGCAGTGCTGTTCTTCCGCCGAAGCTGCCGTCAGCAAAGAGTTTCACACCGCACACGCGTATCATATCGTCATGCATGTCCGCATCCCGGCTTTCAAGGAAGGACTCGAAATCCTGTGCCGACAGAAACAGCCGGAGTCTGCACCCAAGTTCATTTCTGGCAGCCATATCTCTGCATGTTTTAAACTCCAGGCGGTCCGAATCGAGCGGCATCAGCGTGGTCAACCCTCTGGAGAGCGCGTATTCTGTTGCCTTCCTGACCGCATCTTCTGCAATCGAAGAGATGAGTTCTCTTCTCAGATCCAGGACAGCTTCCATTGCCCTGTCAAGGAGCACCCCTGTGGGAACACCCGATGCGTCGCGCCGGATTATGCCTCCCGGAACATCTGCGGCATGTTCCAGTCCGCACTTCTCTATTACAAACGAATTCACAGAGACGACATGGTGACAGAATCTGAACAGCATGACAGGCTTGTTTCTTGAGATCGCGTCCAGATCATGTCTGTCAGGTAATCTGCGCTCGGCGAAATTCTCCTCATCCCACCCGCCGGATATGAGGAACGGAAGTTCGGCGCATCGCTTCCGCATCTCACCTACCATATGCTGTATGGAGCCGTAATTGCGCAGCTGTCCCATTATCATTTCAGTGCCGGTCTCGAGAAGATGCATGTGAGCATCAACCAGGCCCGGAAGAACAAGGCTGCCGCCTGCATTCATGCGCACCAGACGGTCATCGTTACCAGCTGCAAGAAGAACCATTTCGTTGTCGCCGACACATTCGACAACGCCATTTCGAATCAGCACAGCTTCTGCATATCTCATGCCTGTGAAGAGATTCGCGTTGTAAATCAGCAGGTCACCACTGTCCGGTGAAGTGGCCGATTCCGTGATTGATCCGGGCATCATGGCATTGACCGGACCGTCAGTAATGATCGTAATGGACACCGTACTCCTCGAGCGTCACACCCCGGCCTTTCTCAACATGACCAATAATGCGTGCGCCCAACCGATTTCTTTTCAGGCATCTGACTGTCTCGTCACCCTGCCCTTTCCCGACAACAATGACGAACCCGATGCCCATATTGAACGTCTGAAACATCTCGCTATCAGGTATGCCGCCGTTTTCCGAAAGGAATGAGAAGATACGCTGCGGCTTTGGCAAATCGGTTATAATGAAATGAACCTTTTCGCTGAGGCGGAGTATATTCCTCATGCCGCCGCCGGTGATGTTGGCCATACCGGTGATGCCTCCGCGCAAAACGCATTTGAGCACCGGCCGCACATATATCGTCGTCGGAGTGAGTAGCACATTGCCGAGGGATTTGCCAGCCCCGAATTTTTCATCAAGTGATATGTTCTTCTCACTGAGAATCATCCTCACCAGCGTAAAGCCGTTGGAATGCAGACCGCTGCTCGCAAGACCGATTATTTCATCGCCTGCTCTGATGCCCCTGCCCGTTATTATTTTACTGCGTTCGACAACACCAAGACAGCTGGCAGAGAGATCGAGTTCATTCAGCATGCTGCTGAGGACCGCGACTTCTCCGCCGACAACTGTGACGTTTGCAGCTTTCGCTCCACGGTTAAGACCGCGTCCGAGATCCGCGGCTATGTCTGATTCAATGGTCGGTGTTGCAACGTAATCCACTAGAGCAATCGGTTCCGCGCCTATGCATATCGTGTCGTTCACATTCATGGCCACACAATCGATTCCGACGGTGTCCCACCTGTTCATCTTCCGCGCTATCAGCAGTTTCGATCCGACACCGTCGGTCGACAGCGTCAGCAGGTGCTTTCCGAATGTTACGGCAGCGGTGAAGTGACCGGTCTCGATGGCCGGACCGTTCACCCTTCTACGGTATTTCAGTTCGTGCACCAGGGATGATATGAAACTGCTCTTGAGATCTATATCGACACCGGACATGGCGTACGCGCCGCGGGATATGCTCATGAGTGCATCATGCAGCACGGGTGAATAAAATCTTCGCAGCGTTCGGCTGCTTCATGAAACAGGACTGATTGCCAGATAGTTTTATGGATTGGTTATCCACTCTTTGTGAAAGAGCTGAGGGAGAGTGATTGCCTGGGCAGAAGATGGATGAAGGAGAGGAAGCGTGATTACTATTATCTCAAGGCAAAAAGAGAGCATTACAGGAGCAGGGCGGCATTCAAACTGATGCAGCTTCAGGACAAGTTCAGTTTCATGTTCGAAGGCATGAAATGCGTTGATCTGGGCGCGGCGCCAGGCGGTTGGCTTCAGGTGGAGAAGGAGATAGCCGGCGAGAACGGCACAGTAGTAGGTGTTGACATAGCGCCGTTGAAGGAGCTGGATGGTGTAACAGCACTTCGTGCCGACGTGACCGCTCCCTCCGCCGCAGAAAAAATACTCGGAGCGGCCGGTGGAAGAGTGGACGTTGTGCTCTCAGATATGGCGCCTAACATCAGCGGAAATTACGATCTGGACCATGAACGTTCCGTGGCGCTCGTCATGGCTGCGCTCGGCGTCGCCAGACTCGTGCTGGCACGGAACGGTAATTTTGTAGCCAAGCTGTTTGAAGGCAGGTCAGAGAAGGAAGTCGTAGCGGCCGTGACGGCATCATTCAAAGAGGTGCGCCTGTCCAAGCCTGTTGCCAGCAGGAAACAGAGCTCTGAAACATATGTGATTGCGATGGGTTTCAGAGGTTAAGGAAGACCTCCGGACCTGAAGGAGGGCGCTAATGCGATGCTGCCTCAGTTCACACGTGCCAGTTCCGTCTTTATCTGTGCCAAATCGGGCAGCTTCGAGGCATCCTCGGTTACCCACTTGAATCTGAGAATACCTTTGCTGTCGACTATGAAAACCGATCGCTTTGATACTCCCCTGAGACCGAGGAACTCTTCATAGTATACGCCGTATCTCTTCGACACTTCATGATCGTAGTCGCTGAGCAGATCGAAGTTCAGCGAATTCGCCTTCTTGAAGGCCTCGTGGACAAAATGACTGTCTCCGCTTATTCCGACGACTTTTGCCTTCAGCGACTCGAACTCCTTCAGGCCGTCGCGGAAGCTGCACCACTCGTTCGTGCATACGGAACTGAAATCGCCGGGATAGAAGGCGATGACGGTCGTACCTCGCTGAACGAGCTCGTTCAGGGACACTTTCTTACCTATTCCGCTGGGTAGCGTGAAATCAGGGACTTTTTCTCCCACTTTCAATTCTGTCATGATACGGAGTAGGAAAGAAAGGAAATAAGTTTTTGGATTCGGCCCGGAGAAATGCAAACTTTAAAGAGGTTGAGCGCGTCATCGAGTCGAAGGTGCAGCATTTGCCGACCGAGAAGGAAGCACAGTTTGAAAAGCTCTGGGAGGGTGACACTCCATCCGGCAAGAACGAAGCAAAGGCGCTTCAATTCAGACAGAAGATGAAGATGGCACTTGTGCAGAAGGGTGCGCTGATGAACAAGGAAAATGCCAGAATGTACTGGCTTGGCACACTCAACACCGAGAGGGAGAGAATCGAAGCAGATCATGGCGATTTCAGGGACAGGGACCAGAGGAACAGGGGAAGACCAGTCAGAAGATAGGCGTTGTCCTGCGCCATGGCCGTCGGCTTGCATTGCAGGATAATCAGGCAGCGTGTTTTTTATACTGTGTAACAGACGTTAATGCAGTGATAAACTGACAGTTGACGAAAAGGCAAGAGTCAGATATCTGCTGAAGTCCGTGCTCAACGTTGACATACAGGAAATAGCGGATAAAACAATACGGGATATGGATTACAGGATACTGTACCGTTGACCAAATCCCGTTAAATGGTTTGTGCGCCCGCGAGCATCACTTGAGTTCTACAAAGACGGTCCTGTAAAAGCGCAGATCCAGAAGAGCGAACCCCCGTGCGCCGTCAAAGTGCACTGCTATGGCATACTTGCCGTCTGGAAGATTGAAGTACGCTGCACCATGAGCATTTGTCGTGTTTGTCTCGAAGGGCGTGAGGGTTATCGTGATCGTCCCGTTTGCGGCAACACTGTGCGAAATGGTGTACACAGTGACGTTTGCATCTGCAACCGGCACCCTGTGACCGCCCGACCAGGTCCAGGCAACGACTTCCAGGTACTCTCCGTTGTACATGTTTTGCGTTCCGGCGCTGCCGCTGGCACTGAGCTGGCTGGAAGCATTTGCCATGCTGACGGCAGCGAACCCGCCTACGGCGATGAGCGCTGCCAGAGACACAGCGAGATACTTCGCCCTCTTGGACATTCCACCTGTCAGTTTATTGGCCATTCATATCACCGCACGGCTGATTTGCCGCCACAGTTATATTGTAAAGGAATGGATCATACGTACGAATCGTTAAGAAGTTTGACCAGATGCACCACTGATGCCGGGCAGATTGTGTTATGGTTGAAGTCTATCATGTCTTTGAGGCGGTTGCATCTGCGATTACACTGCTTGTTGCTCTTCTTGTTTCGTACAGGGCGTACAGGGGATACAGGATCGCTCAGAATCTGAATCTGCTGATTCTCGCGGCCGGTTTCGCCCTTGTCACACTTGTTTTCGCACTGGAGACGGTGGGTGCAATCGCGGGCCTGCGCCATACTGCCGGAGCGGGCATAACCTTTCTTTTCTACTACACCGTAACAATGGTAGAGGTATTCGCCTACACGCTCATCATGCTCGCATACCTCATTAAGCCCAAGGCGGAGAATCTGCTGCCGATCATTGCTCTCCTCTTCATCCCCTTCACATTCCAGATCCTGATAGCGATACTGCTTGGGGTAATCGTGTTCAGCGTGTGGAATAGCTACAGCAGAAGACCGACGGCGGGCACAGCGCTGGTCCTCTCGAGCTTCTCTCTCCTCTTCATTCTGCACCTCGTCAGCGCATTGCTGGTGTTTTCACCAAGAATTGAGACCGCCGGATACCTGTATTACAGCATATTCCAGCTTCTCGCGTTTGGTCTGCTGTATATGGCAATAGGGCCGAAACACTACGGCACTGAGCACAAGGAGAGAAAGAGTATTGAGTGAAAGCAGCTACAGATCCAAACCGAGAATCCTTGCCGATATACTCAGTGCGATAGCCGATGAAGGGGATGCCAGGCCGACGCACATCCTGTACAGGGCCAATCTTTCGTACGACAGGTTACTGAAATATCTTGGCCAGATGGAAAACGTGGGGTTTGTGAACAGGAGAGACGAGGGAGATAAATCGGTGTACAGCATTACTGACAAGGGACGGTATTTCCTGAAGGAATTCAGAAAGGTCGAGGAGTTCACAGTGACTTTCGGTCTTAAATTGTGAAATGCGGAGACGGTGCATTTGCAGGCATACAGCATTGAAATGAGCCTCACACTTGGTGAAATCGCCGAGGACGTGCAGAAAGCGGTTGAGATAGATAACGGTGATTTTCTGTCGTCCTCTGCCAGTGGCGGAACAATCGTCGCACGAGCCTCTTCGGCATCGCTGATGAGTCTGCTGCGGACTGCGGATGATTTCATAGCCGGGCTGGAGGTCGCAGTTGCCGCTATGCTGAGGAAGGATAATCCCTGACATCCACCGCGACGCCGCGTCTGAATGAAAGCATTTCCTCCCTGTTCATCATCGTCCTGCCGCATGCGAGAAGCCTGTCCTTCTCATCCACCACGATACATTCGTCGCCCGGCCGGATATCGGCATCCGCTTCCTTCACAAACTTGCAGAAGAGGCTCTTTCCAGCAGAGACAAAACCGGCTGCATCCTCCATGCATATGACCCTCATCCCTGGAGCCTGCGTGCGGGAGTGAATGATCTTCGCACCTTCGATTTTCAGTGAAAACAGGCCGTCGCCGGTTCTGAAGAAGAGTATCTGTTTGCCGTTCCTGATGACAGAGCGCAGTTTTCCCGTGTTGGATGAGCGAACGAACTCTATTTTTCCCGAGAGCAGCGCATCGGAACGTCTTGTTCCGAACTGATACTCGCACACCTTCCTTATCAGCTCGAAGTATGCGGAATCCGGAACAGTGTTGCCCCTTCGCCTCCACTTTCCTTCCGCACTCCTGAAATGGCTGTACTGAAATCTGCTCATGTACTCCAGCATGTGCTGCTCTGGTGATGAGCCTACGGAAAAGGAGGATTGCGCAAACGGGTATGTTTCGGTCAGCGTGATCGGCATCAGGCCGAACGGCGTCTCCACGACGATGTCCTCATCCTCCGACTTCAACGAGAAATCGAGATGTGAGAAATATGGTTTCGTTCCTTTGAGCAGGAGCAGCCTCCTCCCATCTCCGGCCCTCAATTCATTCAGCCTCGATGCAAACCTTACCACGGAGGGCCTTGAGAGCGATACACTGTCGACAGCAGACATGCCCGATTCCCTGGAAAGCGGTTCGTATCGCTCCAGGAAAGCATACTGGTCAAGCAGGGAAAGATACGAATCGAACAGCGACGGGTTCGAACGCGCCCTGTTCTCCGCCAGCTCCCAGAGCCGCTGCTCGCGAATCGCCTGCTTCACGAGCCTGATTTCGGAAAAAATGATGTGCAGATTGTGTCGTGCGAGCATGTCCACACGCCCCGGGCCTTCGGCGGACTTTATCTCCTTCAGCGTATGTGTGCTGCATACCGGACAGACGCAGGGATTGTACTCCAGCTCCGACAGATGGACGGTGCGATCGGGAAAAATCATTCTATCGTCCTGGGCATATTTCGCGTACGAAGCGGAATCGAATATGTCGCATCCCATGAGCGCTGCAATCGGAAAAATCAGCGGATGCCCTGCGCCGAACAGGTGTACGGGGAGCGACGGATGCAATCCCTTCTTTGAGGCTATCACAACATTTACCAGATCTGTGTACATGCCCCTTTCCATCAGCGGCACTATGCCTCCCACGGCCGCGTAGCCTGCGCCAAGTGCAGAGAGCTCTTTCGCCGCATGCTCCCGCAAATCGGCGTAAAGGGAGCCCTGCACTGTGCATGCTATAATGCTCTTCCCGCCGTCAAGCATGATGGACCTCGAGGCACGCTCTGTCGTGATCTTCACAGCTTCTGCCGCCCTCTCCCTTGAAAATTCAGGTTCGGAAAAGACGTCGAGGACAGTGGAAACGTCGCTTCCGAATGCGCGCTGCAGCTCCATAATCTCATCGGCATCAATGCCCAGATCACCGTACACGTGACCCTGAAATGTGCCGCTGTCAGTCATCACCGGTCCGTCGAAGTGGAGAAGGCCATGCACGCCAGAAGAGAGTGCCGTTTCTCGCAGCTCCGGTTCCCTGGCGATAATATAGGAATTGGTAATCACCATCTGCGCACCGAAGTCATCCCTCATTTCCCGCGCCGTGATCAGGTTCCTGTTCGGATTGATCACGGGCAGCACGGTTGGAGTCTCCACAGTGCCGTGTGGCGTGCGCAATGTGCAAATCCTGCCCATGCCGTCTCTTTCAATCAGTTCGAAATCCGCTGGCATCCAGACGGGAGTCAGCACCTGTTATTATAACTAAATTACATTTCAAGGCAGATGCCTGCTTCAATTCCGGAACTGGTTGCAGCCGTTGCGCTGATGTTCTTTCTGCCGGGCCTGTCGGCAGTGCTTGCTTTCGCAGAGAGAGGGAGCAAGTGGAGGAACGACATAACAGAGCTCATTGCCGCCTCGGTTGGAATTAGCGTCGCAATTTCCATCATTCTCCTATTCCTGCTCACGTTTCTGTCCGGCATCTACGGTAAGCCGCTGAACTTCACCGTTTTCATAGCAGTGCTTGTTGCCATTGCAGCCGTATTCCTCGTCATTGCGGCGTCCGGACGAGGGAGGAAGCTCAGTTACAGAAAGCGTGCAGGAGGGGAAGGAAAAAATGCAGGAAGATAAATTTCAGTATAAGCTGGTAGTAGTGGTCAGATCCGACCTGAAACTTTCTCCCGGAAAGATGGCGGTGCAGGTGGCACATGCGGCAGTCGGATGCGCGCTGCAGTGCAGGGAGGGGAACAGGAAGACCTTCGATGCATGGCTGAAAGAGGGACAGAGAAAAGTCGTCGTCAGGATAAAGTCGCTGAGTGAACTTCACATGGTCAGGGAAAATGCCAGGGGGAGGGGGCTCGTTACAAGTCTGGTTGCAGATGCCGGCCTGACTGAAGTTCCGCCGGGCACCGTGACATGCCTGGGAATAGGGCCCGCTGAGAACGGCGAGATAGATCCTGTTACTGGGAGTCTGCAGCTCCTGTGAGCGCTATATGAAAGGACAGACAAGGATTGTCGCGTTTGATGACGGAAGATTCGAATTCAGGCAGGGAACGGTGCCGCTCGTGGGTATCGTGGCCAGACTGCCATCCTATGTCGAAGGGGCCATCGTAACAAGCTGCACTGTGGATGGAAGAGATGCTTCAGCAGCAATAAGCGACGCCGTGAACAGATCCAGGCTGAAGGAGCAGATGAGGGCAATATTGCTTGACGGCATTGCATGCGGCGGCTTCAACATCTTTGACCTGGATTACATACATGATGCGACCGCTCTTCCCGTTCTCACCGTAACAAGAAGACATCCAGATTTCGAATCAATGGATAGCGCACTCCGTAAATATTTTCAGGACTGGAAAGAGAGGTGCGAGCTCATCAGGATGCACGAAACCGTCAGAGTGGAGACTGAAAAGTGGAAACTGAGCGTAAGCTGTGCCGGCATCGACATTGAGCAGGCAGTGCAACTGCTGGACGCTGCCATCGTGAGAGGCAACTATCCTGAACCTCTCAGGCTGGCACACATATTTGCCGGCGCGTTGACCATGGGAGAATCCAGGGGAAAGCCCTGAACTCATTTCGAGTGGAGCTTTTCCTTCAACCTGTGCTCCGTGTCGATCTGTGCCTTCTGCAGCATGTCGCTGTAGTCGATGAAAACACTCTTGAGTTCGGTGAACTCCTCGATCGCGACCGATCCAGCTTCCCTCCCTCCGGTTCCCGTGTTCTTGACTCCGCCGAAGGGCAGATGTATCTCCGCACCTATGGTCGGCGCATTCACGTACGTGATGCCGGCGTCGAGCTGTTGTATTGCCCTGAACGCAAGATTCACGTTCCTGGTGTATATAGATGAACTCAGGCCGTACTGGACACCGTTTGCAACTTCGACCGCTTCGCCAAAGGATGAGACTTTAATGACGGAAAGCACAGGACCGAATATTTCCTCGGTGCTGACCCTTGTGCCGTGTCTCGTTTCTATAATAGTGGGCTGTATGTAATTTCCCCTGGAATATATTCCGCCTTCGAGTGCATTGCCGCCGGTGGCGATCTTTCCGCCCTCCTTTTTGCCGACGTCGATATATCCCATTATGCTCTCCTTTGCCTTTCTGTTGATAACTGGGCCCATGTCTGTAAGATCTTCGGCAGGATTACCGATCTTCAGCTTTTCCACCCTGTCAACAAGCCTTCCCATAAGCTCGTCGTAGACTGCCTGGTGTAGTATCAGTCTGCTTGTCGCAGTGCATCTCTGACCGGATGTTCCGAACGCTCCGAAGAGAACGCCGTCCAGAACAATATCAAGATTGGCGTCATCCATGACTATGACCGGATTCTTGCCTCCGAGCTCCAGATGCACCTGTATGAGTCTGCGTGCACCCTCTGTGTACACTTCCCTGCCAGTATTCACGCCCCCCGTAAAGGACAGTGCCCTGATGCCTTCGTGACGAATGAGCGCATTTCCGGCTTCCGCTCCGCTTCCAGCGACCAGATTTATGACGCCCGGCGGCATGCCTGCCTCATTGACGAGTTCTATGAATCTGGCGGCGCACAGAGGCGTGTCCGTTGCCGGCTTAAGTACAATTGAGCAGCCTGAAATCAGTGCAGCGCCCATCTTCCATGACGGTATGGAGACGGGAAAGTTCCACGGCGTTATTAGTCCCACAGGACCCTTGGGAAGGCGCACCGTCATGTTGAACTTGTCAGGAAGTTCGGACGGCGTGGTTTCGCCGAACATTCTTCTTCCCTCTCCTGCTATGTATTTGAAAAAGTCGATGGCCTCCTGGACTTCTCCTCTGCCTTCGCTGAGCACCTTGCCCATTTCCGCCGTTACGAGGCGGCTGAGTTCCTCTTTATGCCTGGCTATATTCAGCGCCGCTTCAAACAGTATTTCGCCCCTCATCGGTGCAGGGACCTCTTTCCACAGTCTGAAACCCCTTTCGGCCGAACGCACGGCGTTGTCCACATCCTTCGGTGTGCCCTTTGCAAAGCGGGCAAGCACTTCACCCGTCGCAGGATTCAGTGTTTCGAAAAATTCATTTCCTGAGCTTTCTGTCCAGTCACCATTCAAGAAGATTCCGTATTCCTTGACCATTGTAACACAACCTGACTGCCAGGCTTTGAGTCAGCAGGTAATAGATTAACGCTTTGCTGTCCACCACCGCAAATTCTCATGACGTGGAAATCAAATTATTCCACTCTGCTTATCTCACGCACAAAGCGGGAGTAGCTAAGCTTGGCCAACAGCGCAGGACTTAAGAATGAACTTGGGAAATTCTGTCCCGCAGGGGTCCGTGGGTTCAAATCCCTCCTCCCGCATGCAATAGATTGAATGGATGCGTGGCCACTGATACTGGAAGGGCAAAATCAACACCCATATGAGCCGATCAAAAACGGCGGGAAGAGGTTTTTAAAATGTTTGGCAGCAAAACCACTCACAAATATTCTATAAGTGCACTCACGTTGGGTGAGCCTATTCCTGTGACTTCGTCGTATCCTGTCCCGGCATAGTAATACCCGTTGTATCCAATAGTAATGTCATGGAATGCACTTGCATACTCTGTACTGCTGCTGTAAACAGAATAGAGAGACGAGAGTACATTTGTCCCGTTGAAAGTTGTAGAACCCTTGTATTGCTGCACTTCCGTGAAGATTGCGGCCCACTGCGGTGATGATGCACTTGTCCCTCCCACCTGTATCCAGCCCTTCAGTCCTTCGTAGGTTGTGCTGTCGTAAATCCAGAAACCTGTGTTCGGGTTTGCGTCGTATGAAACATCCGGAACGGCTCTTCCGGAAGCGGTGATGCCGGCACCTGACTGGTACTTTGGCTCAGGGAAGTAGGTGCTTATGCCTCCTCCTGAGGAATTCCAGGCATATTCGTAGGAATAATTGGCGCTTGTGGAAGTAATATTGGCGAGTTGCAGAGTGGTTCCGCCTGCCCCCACAACGCTTGGATCGGAAGCAGGATAATTCACAGTTGGGGAAGACGTGCTGTCATTGGCCCCGCTGTCTCCTGAGGCGGCGACCATTATGACTCCGTGACTTGCCGCATAAGCAAAGGTGGATGAATACTGTGACAGTTCAGAAGCAGTGAGTCCGCTCTCTGCTGCCCCCCAGGACATGGAAACGACATTCGCATGCGTGTTATTCACAATGTAGTTGATGGAGTCGGTTATGAGATAGGTTGTTGAGGCTGAGGGTGCCTCTATCAGCAAAATACTGGCATTCGGTGCCATTGCATGGGACCACTCCACATCAAGCGATGTTTCGAGCGCCCATCCTGCGTTTCTTCCCACCTTGCCAAAGGGAGAAAGTACAGTGAGTTTAATCGGTGGAAGATTGAACTGGGAGTCGAAAACTTTCACATCATTCTGAATTGACGGACTCCCATATGCATCTATGATTGCAATTGTCTCCCCAGTCCCATTGTAATTCGCACTGTAGTTATAAGCGTGGAATATCTGGCCGGGTGTGTATGCGGGATATGAAGTAGGTCCCGAGGAGCTGGAACCTCCGCTTGGACCCTTCCCGTTTCCTGCCCGCACACTTGTTATGAAGGTGTGCATAAATGGCGTTCCTGCCGCTGCCGTGTTCTGCTGCACTGCAAGAGCAGGCATTGCGGCCACAATCACAAAAATTATCACTATCAGCGCCGAGCTTAATTTTTGCTTCATCACTTTTCCCCGACAGTAAATGTTTGAAGGACTATTTAATCAGCAACGCCTGTTGATCTGTACCGCCACTTATACCGGATATTGCTCCCGAGTTCAAATCAACCGGCATATCTGGAAACGACTAATATCTGGATAAGACGACCTACATTCATATTAATCTATTTAACAAGAGTATTAATTCCCTTTCACTCCAGCACATACACGATATGTTGAATTGAAAATGACACATCAATAGTGTGACTTACTTCCCTTCTGATGCTATCTAAATAGATATGCTTAAATTTGATATCTTACATTTATCGTGCATGGAAACCTGTTTTCCAAGAACAATTACTGTGCGTAGTGACGGCGAGGAGCTTTCAAGACTCGCAGGAATATTCGGGGCATTATCTGAGCCTGTCAGGCTGCAGATAATCAGGTTGATGACAGCATACGGAGAAATCTGCACGTGCGAAATTGCCTCAGCGCTGCACCTGAAACAGCCGACCATAACGCACCACTTGAAGTTATTGGAAAGGGCAGGTGCCATTTACCGCAGGCCGAAAGGCAAGTGGACCTTCTTCGGCATCACCGGGGAGAGGGTGAATGATGTGCTTCTCCTTGCATCATCAATAGGCAGTGAAACAAAACCTTCAGGCACTGCGGAAAGGGGAAGTAGTCACGAGCGGACGAATGTGCGCAGCAAAACAATCTCCGTTGGAAGCGGGTGATTCATCTGGCAACTAAAGTACTCTTCGTATGCGTAGAAAATGCGGGTCGAAGCCTCATGGCGGAAGCGTTTGCGAAAAGGCTCGGCCTGAATGCCTCAAGTGCTGGGACGCAGCCATCATCTCATGCAAACCCATTGGTGGTTAATGCCATGTCTGAGGCCGGCATTGACATATCGTCCCACGTTCCTGCCATGCTCACCCTGCAGATGATCAACGATGCCGATATCGTGGTCACAATGGGATGTTCGGTCGACCGGGCCTGTCCGAAGCCGATGCTTGCAGAAATGAACAAAAAGCTAATCGACTGGGAGCTTGAAGATCCGAAGGGAAAATCGATGGCTGAAATACGAAGGATAAGGGATGATATACAGAAGAGAGTGAACGAACTTGCCGAATATGCCGGACGGCGCTACAGTTAAACACGATTATATTCCGGAACACAGCCCCATCCATTGAGCAGACGGAAAAGAGGCATGTGAGCGATGCATTTAACCGCGCAAAACCCGTTTAACCACATCAAAAATCCATCTCTATTCGCGCGGTGACCATGAGGCATTGATTATACTATTTTTCTGTATCCGTTGTGACCTGAAACAAAGTTGAAATAGAAGCTGATGCTGGGGTACACTGACGAAGGGGAGCTTCTGAAGAGGCTGAGAGGACCTTTGCGGTCGACCCTTTGAACCTGATCCAGGTAATGCTGGCGGAGGGAAAGAAAGTGTCTGCACAACGTTCTGTAAGGGAGCCTGAAGAGAGAACGCATTCTGCTTTTTCCAGAGTTTCCAGGGGGCTGTCTCCATGCTGACTTCCAGGCAGCGCTCGCTCCTGATTTCATCCTCGGGCGGTTTCTTCATATGGGGCATTGTGGCATCGATGGCCCCGCTTTCTCTGTCCTGGCCGTTCGTCAACGGTAATGACCCGCTTGTAAGGATGCTTGTCCTCTCCGCGGGACCCGTAGGACTGCTTGCCGGAAATGTGATAATGGGTATGTTGTCGGATGTCGTCGGCAGAAGAAAAATATTCATGCTGACGATGGCAATGTACAGCCTCGGCATCGTGTTCATTTCCGTAGCAACGACGTTCCCGCTGCTGCTTGCAGGCGTGGTAGTATCTTCGTTCGGCGTGGGAGGCGAGGAGGCACCGTCGCTCGCGCTGATTGCCGAAGACGTGCCGGTAAGACAGCGGGGAAGACTGCTGACGCTCATTCCAAACTTCAACAACATAGGCAGCGCGTTCGCGGCAGCCTTTTTCCTATTCTCCGTTTCCGGCTCCATATTTATAGAACGGATATATCTCATGGCATCGTCGCTTGCAATCATAGCACTTCTTGTGTTCACGAGATTGACAATGCCTGAATCGTTCAGGTGGCTGCATTCCAGGGGCAGGGACGGGGAAGCAAGGGAAGAGAAGAGTCATCTGAACATAGGTTCCGAGGGAGAGGCTGTGAGCCTTCCGCCGCTCTGGAAGAGCTACATACTTCTCAGCGTACTCGGCGTTTCCCAGTTCCTGACATTCGGCCTGATGGCTTTCGTTCTCGGCCCGGACGAATTTCCATCCCAGACAGCCCTGATAATTTTCGTTGCGCTCGCCGGCGCTTCCATCAGCGGTTTCATAGCCGCACCGCTAGTATCCAGGGGAAGGAAACAGTACACGCTCCTTTCATTCGGTGGCGGATTTGTCACGATTGTTGCGATACTGATTGCCTTCAGCAGCCTTTCAAACGAGTATGTATTTCTGCCGCTTCTTTTCCTCAACATGGCATTCAGCGAGTTTGCATGGGCCGCACGGACGACACTGGAGCCGGAGCTGTTCCCCACTGCCATGCGCGGCACCGGCATCGGCCTTGTCAGGATGTTCCCGATTATAGCGTATATAGCGAGCATCATCCTTCTGAGCAGTGCCGGACTTTTCGAATTCGTGCTCATAAACGTGATACTGTGGGGAGCCGGTCTTGCAGCCGCGGTTTACTGGTATATGCGTGGTGTCGAAACGAGCAATATCAGCCCGGATTTCAAGGTGACTGACAATGCCTGAAACTGCAGCAGTACTGAGTAACGACTTTATCGCCCCGGTGCGCGGCCCTTCTGAATGCCCAAACGGTGTTTCCGCCGTTGTATTCGAACACAAAAACGGAGAATCACGGCGGGTATCAGGGCTGTCTTCCGCTCGGCCAATCCGGAAAAGGCAGCCAGGCGGCTCTGGAAACTGATGAAAGTGTGAGAGAGGACGACCACACCCCGAAAACAGTGAATCGGTGCCGGATTTAAGCTGAACCGATCGTAGAAACGTATATATTGAGAGTCATTTTGCTATTAATCCAAACTAAGCTGCAGGCATGCCATTGTCCCAAATGCAATTCAGGACAGGGCGCTAGCGTCACGTTTGATCTGAGGAGATATAATGGCCAGAGGAATGAACACAGCAAGGAAGCTCAAGAATAACAGGAAGAAATTCAGGTGGAGTGAGAGAGCCTACAAGAAGAGGATTCTCAAGCTCAAGGAGAAGTCAGATCCGCTGGAGGGCGCTCCTCAGGCACGCGGCATCGTGCTTGAAAAGGTCGGCATAGAGGCAAAACAGCCCAATTCAGCGATCCGCAAATGTGTCAAGGTGCAGCTGATAAAGAACGGCAGGCAGGTCACTGCTTTTGCGGTCGGTGACGGCGCCATAAATTTCATAGACGAGCATGATGAGGTGCTGGTGGAGGGAATAGGCGGCAGGATGGGCAGGTCATATGGTGATATTCCCGGCGTCAGATACAAAGTAATCAAGGTGAACAACGTGTCGTTGAATGAAATGGTCAGAGGAAGAAAAGAAAAGCCGGTCAGGTGAAGCTATGCCTGAAGAAGATATTGAAAATGATGCTGCTGAAGAGCAGCCTGTGGATGAGGCGGAGGAAAAGGAGCAGGAACACGTCCTCCTCTACGACGCCCCTCTTTTCGGAAAGTACAGTCTGGCAGAGGTCGCTGTTTCTGATCGCGGACTTGCGAAATACATCAACCTGACACCGATATATGTACCTCACACGGCCGGCAAACACGCAAACAAGAATTTTGCCAAGAGCCGCCTTAACATCGTCGAACGACTCGCGAATCAGATGATGAGAACTGAAAGATACACAGGCAAAAAGAGCAAGTCATTGAAGGTCATAGAGCAGGCGTTCACGATCATGCATTCGAAGACCGGAAAGAATCCGGTACAGCTTCTCGTCAATGCCATTGAACATGCCGCACCGAGGGAGGAAATAACAAGACTCCAGTTCGGAGGCATTTCAGTTCCAAAGGCTGTAGACGTATCCTCTTCAAGGAGGCTTGACCTGTCACTCAGGTACATCTGCCTTGGCGCTGTTGCCGCCTCTCACGGCTCGACAAAACCCATCGCTCAGTGTCTTGCAGATGAGATTATTCTGGCGGCCAACGGCGATATGACGAGCTCGGCCGTTTCCAAGAGAGATGAAATTGAAAGAGTTGCCATGTCGGCACGTTAACCCTGTTTCAGGAAAGGGCGATTGATTTGGGAAGAAAGGAAGACAATATTGCCAAAGCTCAGGCTATAATGAAGGATCCGAGATTCATACGAAACATCGGAACAGCGGCGCACATCGATCACGGAAAGTGCATGACTGGCGACGCAATGGTGTTCACGAACGGAACATGGATTGAGGCAATGGCGCTGTACTCGAAGTATGCGACCGGGCAGCCCGTTTTCTCGGACGCGGACCAGACGGTATACTTATCAGACGGCGACGAGTACACAATATCGCTTAACACAAACGAAATGAAACTGGAAAAGAGGAGAATCACGCACGTCTGGAAGATCAGGAACGACGAACCGCTGATCAGGGTCAGGCCGCAGTCTGGCAGACCAGTGACAGTCACGCCTGAACACAAATTCATCGCATACAGAAAGGGAGTTGTTCATGAACTCCGATCTTCGGAACTTGTCATCGGGGACAAACTCATAGTGCCGTCTGCAGTCGATGTGGAAACGTCCGTCGTCGGCGCCGACGAATTCACCAGACTCACTGGAAAGAGCACAGCTCCTGACGCGCTGAAGGAGACGGCATCTGCGATTATAACCGATGTCCTGGATGATACCGGAGATGAACTCGTAAACGTGCTGTTCGGAAAAGGCAGCCAGGCGGGGATATTCCCGAAACTGGAAACGGGCACGCTTTTCGCGCTGTCGTCGGCGATGCTCGATATGTTGGACGGTGACGGGCACGGGGAAGCGCAGAGGAAAGCACTCAGGGCCATTGCACTTTCAATGCTCAGGTACGGTTACCGCTTCTCGCTGGAGCCGTCAGATCCTGATTTCCATAATGAAGTCAGCAGGCTCGCGGATGTCGTGAATGCACATCATGACAAGGATAACAGCGTGCCGGAAGTGTCCCTCGCACTGATGACTTCGGTAGCGGGTGGAACAGTCTCGCTGCTCGCACCGCAATTGCCTTCCACACTCACTGTTGTTGAAGTGGAGGGGCTGGAGAGCGCTTACGATGAGTTTGTCTTTGACTTCTCTGTCGAGGAAACGCACAACCTGCTCGTGGAGGGTCTCATCATACACAACACGACGCTGAGCGACAATCTGATTGCCGGCGCGGGAATGATGAGCGAGGAGCTCGCAGGAAAGCAGCTCTTGCTTGATTATGACGAACAGGAACAGGCAAGAGGCATAACGATAAACGCGGCTAACGCATCAATGGTGGAGGATATAGACGGGAACGACTATCTGATCAATCTCATTGATACACCGGGGCATGTCGACTTTGGCGGCGACGTAACGAGGGCCATGAGGGCCATAGACGGCGTCATAATACTTGTTGATGCTGTAGAACAAGTCATGCCGCAGACTGAAACAGTCATAAGGCAGGCGCTGAGAGAGAGGGTACGCCCGATACTGTTCATAAACAAGGTGGACAGGCTGATCAACGAACTCAAGGTCACTCCTGAAGACATGCAGAAAAGATTTGTGAACATTATCAACGATGTTAACAAGAGAATCCATGCGGCGGCTCCGGAAGAGCTCAAAAAACTGTGGGGCGTCCGCGTGGAGGACGGAACAGTGCTGTTCGGCAGTGCATACAACAACTGGGCAATATCGGCAGCATACATGAAGAAATCAGGCATAACTTTTGGCGACATTTACGAACACCTGAAGAGAGGAGACCAGAAGGCCCTTGCACAGCGCATACCGCTCCATAAGGTGGTCCTGGAATCTGTAATTAAGAATCATCCGAGTCCGATTGATGCCCAGAAGATGAGGATTCCTGCAATCTGGAAGGGAGATCAGGAGTCTGAATTGGGCCAGTCGATGCTCAAGGTTGATCCGGGCGGACCTACCATATTCATGGTAACAAAAATCATCATTGATCCGCATGCAGGCGAAGTTGCCGTGGGAAGACTGTTTTCAGGCACGCTGAAACGGGGACAGGAACTTTACGTGTCGGGAATGCACCAGGCTAACAGGGTGCAGACGGTTGCACTGTCGGTCGGAGCGGACAGGATTACGGTCGAGGAGATCAGGGCAGGCAACATAGCTGCTGTCACAGGCCTCAAGGATGCGATAGCCGGTTCCACCGTGTCTTCCATCGAAGGCATAGAGCCGTTCGAAAGAATGGTTCATTACAGCGAGCCTGTGGTCACTGTGGCCATAGAAGCAAAGCAGATGAAGGATCTGCCGAAACTCATCGAGGTTCTGAGAAACATCGGTAAAGCGGATCCGTCGATAACAGTCGAGATAAATCAGGAGACTGGAGAGCACCTGCTCTCCGGAATGGGCGAACTGCACCTTGAAGTCACTCAATACAGGATCGTCAACGACTACAAGTGTGAGATCAAGGCCTCTAAGCCGATTGTCGTCTACCGGGAGAGTGTGGAAGGAAAGGGCGGTCCGTTTGAAGGAAAGTCGCCCAACAAGCACAACAGATTCTATGTCGAGGTCGAGCCGCTCGAAGAGAGCGTCGTGAAGGCCATCACGTCCGGTGAAATCAAGACGGAAGGAAGAATCAAGGATTCGAAGGCACTGGCCAAGAAGCTCCAGGAATATGGAATGGAGAGGGATGAGGCGAGGGGCGTTCAGATGTTTTACGACACGAACGTGCTCATCGACTACACCAAGGGTATTCAGTACCTCTTCGAGACGATGGAACTGTGCAAACAGTCCTACGAGGAGGCGATGCGGCTCGGGCCGCTCGCACAGGAGAGGGTGATGCACCTGAAGGTGAAGATTGTCGATGCAAAACTTCACGAGGACAGCATACACAGAGGACCGGCACAGGTCATTCCCGCAACACGTTCCGCGATATACGGCGCGATGGCGGTCGCAGGAAGAGTGCTTTACGAGCCCATTCAGAAAATATACATCAACGTCCCGCCGGACGTGATGGGTGACGCTATACGTGAGATTCAGCAGCGGCGCGGCGTCATCCTGGACATGAGACAGGAAGGAGAGAACACAGTAATCGAATCGAAGGCGCCGGTATCTGAAATGTTCGGCTTTGCCAGCGCGATAAGGAGCGCCACGCAGGGAAGGGCGCTGTGGTCCACAGAGAACTCCGGATACGAGAAGATGCCGAAGGAGATAGCAGACAAAGTGGTCCCCGAAATAAGAAAGAGAAAGGGATTGAGTCCGCAGCCTTACGACGCCAACTACTACTCCGACTGAATGTCACAGGGCGGAAAACAGGAAATATCCTGCGAAAAAGAGCATTATAATCACCGAGGCTGCAGTGACGGCTTTCGAAGCACCGGGGTGCTTTTTTGTGCTCATGTGCAGCAGCAACGGGAACAGGATGATCCACACAGCAACTGCCGTGAACAGTCCGGCTAGGAGCACTATGCCGCCAAGGTAGGCGAATGCGAGTCCTGCAGTGAGCCACCAGAGCACCTGGAAGGGATTGGATACGCCAAGGAGCACTGCCCTGGAATACGTCCTGAGTTTCACTTCCTCTGTCATGACTGTCTTCCGGCCAGCCAGCATGAAATATGCGAGCAGGAACAGGACGGCCGAACCGACAAGATAAATGAATCTTACCAGAGGGCGCAAATCCACAAGCGTCCTGGCCAGATAGACAGCTATGCCCAGTATCAGATCTGCGGTCATCGCCCCTGCTCCAGTGAGCATGCCGGCCTTCGTGCCTCTCATCGCGGTCTGCGATGCAATAAGTGCGTTCATCGGCCCCGGTGGGACGGTGAGTGAAAAGCCCAGTGCAACGCCGGACGCAAACACAACGAGCTCCTGCAAGGGATGTGTTCCTCAATTGGCCGCCGATGCGGCAGGACAGCTTTAAGCTGTCGCCTATGTGAATTTCGCGGTCAGCGCCGGTCTCCGGCCGCATGGATTTCGCAAATGCAGTTCTCGTGCTGGCAACTCGACAGTGTGAAAATATTATATACAAGACTGTGATTGATAAGCGAAATCGCGTGTCAATCGCATAAAAAGAGAGTGTAAATGTATGGCGAATAAACCACATCTTAACATCGTGTTTATCGGTCACGTCGACCATGGTAAGTCGACACTTGTAGGAAGGATGCTGTTCAACACAAAGAACGTCGACCAGTACCTTATTGACAAGTACAAGAAGGAAGCTGAAGAGAAGGGCAAGGCCACGTTCGAATTCGCATGGGTCATGGACAGCCTGAAGGAAGAGAGGGAAAGAGGAGTTACGATCGATGTTTCCCACAGGCGGTTCGATACGCAGAGGTATTATTTCACAATCATTGATGCGCCGGGGCACAGGGATTTCGTGAAGAACATGATCACGGGCACAAGCCAGGCAGATGCCGCTGTTCTGGTGGTCGATGCCGGAAAGGGACCCGAAGCGCAGACGAAAGAACACGTATTCCTGGCAAGGACGCTTGGCGTCACACAGCTGATTGTCGCTGTGAACAAGATGGATTCCACTCAGCCTCCATATTCCCAGGAAGCCTATGAGAAGACAAAGAAGGCAGTCACCGAACTGCTTAAGTCCGTCAGATACAAGACGGAGGAGGTTCCGTTCATACCCGTGAGCGCTTATGGTGGCGACAATACCACCGAGCCCTCGGCAAACTTGTCCTGGTGGAAAGGAGACACGCTGCTCGGAACGCTTGACAAGCTGAAAGAGCCGCCTAAGGTCACCGACAAACCGCTCAGGCTGCCTGTGCAGGATGTATACACGATCACGGGCATAGGCACCGTTCCGGTCGGGAGAGTCGAGACGGGCGTGCTGAAGAAGGATATGAAGATCGTATTCATGCCTTCCGACAAGACTGGCGAAGTGAAATCGATTGAGATGCACCATGAGACGATGGATGCTGCCTATCCCGGAGACAATGTCGGCTTCAACGTCAGGGGCCTTGCCAAGACCGATATCAAAAGGGGCGACGTCGCCGGGCCAGTGGACTCGGTTCCAACCGTTGCGAAGTCGTTTGTTGCCCAGATAGCCGTTCTTAACCATCCAAGCGTCATAACGGTCGGATACACTCCTGTATTCCACTGCCACACGTCGCAGATTGCATGCACATTCACAGAGCTGCAGAAGAAAATCGACCCTGGGACCGGCGGCGTAAAAGAGGACAAACCGCAGTTCCTCAAGACAGGCGATGTTGCATTCGTCAAAATCGAGCCGACAAAGCCAATGGTAATCGAGAAAGCTTCTGATTTCCCTCAGCTGGGAAGGTTCGCCATCAGAGACATGGGACAGACCGTTGCAGCCGGCGTCTGCGTCGAAGTCGAAAAGAGAACCTTGTGAGCTGATTGTGGGATGGCGCAGAGGGCTAGAATTTCATTGAGCGGCACGGATCCTGCGAAGATTGAGAGTGTTTGCAGCCAGATAAAGCAGATTGCGAGCAAGACCGGGGTAAGAATGAGCGGACCTGTTCCGCTGCCCACGAAGCATATGGTTGTGCCTGTCAGGAAGAGCCCGGACGGCGAAGGCAGCGCAACATGGGACAGATGGGAGATGCGCATACACAAGCGCATGATCGACATGGATGCGGAAGACGACAGGGCGCTGAGGCAGCTCATGAGAATACAGGTGCCTGACGGAGTCAACATAGAAATTGTTCTGAGGAGCTGAACTGCTGTCCATGCTGCATACGGGCATGACAACGTTGAATAACAATCAGCACAGTAGAGTTCTCTGGCACGTCAGTGGTGACAATTATTGAAATCGTATGTTAAAGTTTCAGCCCCAACAACGGTAGCCAACTTTGGACCCGGCTTCGACACCTTCGGCCTCGCGCTGCGTGAACCCAGGGACATTATTGAACTTACCATGGATGTGTACGAAACTGAAATAGAAACTGTGCCCGATTATTCCATTCCCACAAAGAAGAATGCCGCCTTCGCCGCAGCCAATTCCATGGCGTGGAAGAACAGGGTCAACGCGCCGTTTCACATGAAAATCACCAAAGGTGCGAGGCCGGGCAGCGGTATCGGCAGCAGCGCCGCCTCATCCGTGGGCGCGGCCCTGGCGATGGCAGTGGCCATGGATTATGACGCAAAGAACGAAGACATAATACAGGCTTCCTCTCTCGGAGAGAAAATGGCTTCAGGCACAGCGCACATCGACAATGTCACGGCATCTCTGCTCGGGGGATTCACAATCGTCTCCTCGCGCAACCCGGTTGAGGTCATAAGCATACCTCCGGAGAAGCTGCCTGAATTCGGCATAGTTGTGACACTCCCGGATGTCGTCATCGAAACGCGCAAATCCAGAGGCATCCTGCCGAAGAATGTTCCTCTGACCAGTGCAGTGGAAAACATTTCGTGCTGTTCCACGATTGTCCATGCGATGATGAGCAACGATATCGAAAGGGTTGGAAGATACCTGAATGATGAAATCGTCCTGCCGTACAGGAAGCAGCTCATGCCGTGGTTCGACAGGGTGAAGAAGGCGGCCATGGACAGCGGCGCGCTCGGTTTTTCAATCAGCGGTGCCGGACCCTCCGTTTTTGCAATATGCAAGGGCGGATCGAAGGATGTCGCTGCGGCGATGGAGAATGCATTCAAATCCGCCGGACTCAAATCACAGTCATTCATAACGGGCCCCGGAAAGGGAGCCGAGGTGCTGGCCGTCAGGTGAGCAGCCCGGAGTCCTTCGAAAAGTGTTTTATGAGTTCTGCTGTATGCACCACGCGGGCGAGGATGGCCCAGCCCGGTAAGGCGATGGATTGCTAAGCATCGCAAACATCCATTGTCCGTAAGGACTCGGGGGTTCAAATCCCCCTCCTCGCGCTCAAACCGCCATGAGACTGTTTTATGGCACGGTCCGGGCCCGGCGCATGAAAGCCTGCATGTGGAAACCGTATTTAGGAAGAGAACGATTGCAGTGCCCGTGAAGGCCTATATCGAATCGCACGGCTGCACGATGAACTACGGCGAAGGAAGAGAGGCCGAGTCGAGGATGAGGGCAGGAGGCGTCGAAATATGCCCGAATCCGTCGGACGCCGACGTCCTGTTGCTAAACACATGTGCAGTCATAGAGTTCACGGAAAACACAATGTTGAGGAGGCTCAGGGAGTTACATTCGCTGGGAAAGATGATTGTTGTGACCGGATGCATGGCACCGGTCAGGAGAGAAAGTATACTGTCAGCGGCTCCGGGGGCGTTTTTGTATGGTCCCGGTGAGCATGAGATGCTCGATGCTCTCCTTGGCCTGAACCTCAGCGCAGACACGGACTGCTGGAACAGCCCGGGCAGAAACGACATCATCATACCGATTGCGCAGGGTTGTCTGTCCAGATGCACCTACTGTTTCAGCAGGATTGCGAGACCCAGGCTCAGAAGTATTGATCCGGAGAAGATCGTCGGGGAGGTGAAGAAAAGCCTCGTAGGCGGGAAGACCAGAGAGATACTCCTTTCGGGAATGGATTCCATTACATACGGAAGGGATCGTGGCACAACGCTGCCTGCCCTCCTGAAGAAAGTGTGTGCGATTGAGGGTGACTTCATGGTGAGAGTCGGCATGATGAATCCTTCCCTGCTGATGCCACTGATGGATGAACTGCTTGACGCGTACAGCAGCGAGAAAGTGTACAAATTCTTCCACATTCCGTTTCAGAGCGGTTCGGACCGCATTCTCAGGCTGATGAAAAGGGGGAACACGGCCGGCCAGTTCCTCGAGATAGTGAGGAAGGTGAGGAACAGATATCCGGACTTGACGCTTTCGACTGATCTTATCGTGGGCTTCCCCGGCGAAACGGAAGAGGATTTCAGCAAGAGTCTGGAAATAATCAGTGAGACTGAGCCCGACATAGTTAACGTGACGCGTTTTTCAGCAAGGGAGGGCACGGACGCTGCAGGAATGACTGGCAGGGTGCCCGGATGGAAGGCAAAAGAGTGGTCCCGGCAGGCGACGGCACTCAGATTCCGGATTTCCGCCCGCAAGAACCTGGAGTTCACGGGAAGAGAAATGAGAGTTCTGATAACGGAGAAGGGCAGGAATGGAAGCATGATTGGAAGAACGGCCAGCTACAGGCAGGTCATCGTACCCGGCGAGTACCCTCTGGGCGAGAGCATTATGTGCCGTGCCGTATCATCCACACCCATACACATCGTATGCGAGCCGCTCACGCACCGGAGTTACGCTGAACCGGCTGCAGCAGCTGCCCGCTGAAAAAGGTTTAAGGGAATATGACATCGCTCATCCGCAGCCCCGTGGTGTAGTGGTCAATCATGCTGGCCTTTGGAGCCGGCGACGGCAGTTCGAATCTGCCCGGGGCTATCGCCTTTATTTTTCCTCTCTGCGTCTGGTGAGCCATGTGCGCACTGCCGCGTAGAAGAAGAACGGCATCACTATCCAGAACAGGCTGGAATAGAACACCAGCGGCACGTAGCCGAAGCTGGATAGATAGATGTTCAGCGCGATGACGGCCGCTGCATAAGGTACGATTATCAACGCCGCTTTACGGTGTATCCTGGCTATGACCATCACTCACATGCTCGTGGCAGTCACACTGTCTCTGTCCACTATAATCGTATGCTCCCACTGGCTGACCTGTCCGCCGCCCGCTTCCAGTAACACCTGATAGGCATGAATGGCGCCGCGTCTAACGAGCCTGTTGAGTATCTCCCTGTGTCTGTGCTCATCCGATAGCCAGCGTTCTGCGAACGGCAGAGTGCTGAACCGCTCCCTGATTATTTTGAGCATCGATGCGGACGCCTCGTCATCGAGCTTCTTATCATTCACGAGAGAGAATATATTGCCGTTCCTGCCTGAAACCACAAAACCCCTGCCTCCTGTAGCAAAGGGCTCAACCGCAATCACTATCTCAGACGGAATGGTTGCGTCTCCGGTGCTTCCGGTGTTCGGCACGTTGAAGCCGGCATGCAGATTGTACCGTTCAATGCTGTGGCCCATGAGGTTAGTCACCGGCCTGTAGCCGCTGGCCGTTATTGTCTTCTCAATTGTACCTCCAATCAGCCTGATTGAAGCACCCGGTTTGATGAGCGGAAGCGCCTCCTCAAGCGCCCTCTTTGAGGAACCGACGAGAGCCTGGTTGTTGCCGCCCAGATCCACTGTTGCAGCGGTGTCCGCCACATAGCCGTCTACGTGAACGCCGACATCGACCTTCACAATGCCCCGTGAGGGAAAACGATCCGTGTTATCTGATGAAGGTGTGAAGTGCGCAGCAACGCTGTCGATGCCGACGTTGACAGGAAAGGCCGGCCTGCCGCCCCTTCTGATGATGAATGCCTCGATGTCCTCAACCACATCCAGTATGACGGCTCCGGGTTGAGCGAGCTGGATGCCATGTTCCCTGGCCTCCTTTGCTATACGGCCGGCGAACAGCAGTTTTTCCAGTTCCTCGCAGTTCGTCGGCAACACCTTCGCTACACTGTAGCAAGGAAGTCCTCTATTCTCCTGTTCTCGATGGGACCTTCCCTGACTACCCTGATATCGTCGTCGGTTGCGTCTACAATCGTCGACTGCATGCCGTACCTGGTCTTGCCGCTGTCCAGGTAAAGTGATACCCTGTCTCCGAAATCCTTTATGCAGGTGTTCACTGTCACTGCATTCTTCCTGGAGTGGATGTTAGCACTGGCGGATGTAATCGGACCGAATTCTTCCAGAATCTTAAGCGCAAGCGGGAAGTCGGGTATGCGTATTCCGACCGTCGTGCTGCCGGCGGTGAGGAGATCAGGCACATCCTCCCTTTTGTCCACGAGCACAATCAGCGGTCCCGGTGTGAAAGCATCCAGCAGTTTCCTCGCAGTCTTGTTGATAAAACCGACAGCCGAAGCCGCCTTCGCATTTTGAACACAAACGGAGATTGGCATATCAAACGGTCTCTTCTTGATCATGAATACCTTCTTGATTGCCTGTTCATCATAAATGTCAGCACCGAGACAGTATATCGTATCTGACGGGTAGACTATGACGTCGCCGTGCTTCAGAGCTCCGACTATCTCCGCGAGCGCCGCCTGCGGTATGTCGCAACCGCTAGCGTCACTGATATCGGATTTGCAGAACCCCCTGCAGTCTATTTTTTTCAATTACTTTTCTCCCCTGATCTGCGATTGCAGATGTTTCCTTAAGTAATCTAGTTATTTACTTTTGCGCTCGAATGCGCTGTAAGGCCGTGAACACCCGAAGTCCGGGTGCGCGAGGTCCTGGTGTGGCGTGAAGTGATAATATGAATCCGGGATGCGACACACGGCAGGAAGCAGGCAGCCGGAGCGGCGGAGCAAAATTTATGTTAAGTTAATATGCATAGTGCGTTTTGACCCAGACAGTGGAAGAAGACTACGGTGCTTCCGGCTTGCTACAGGCACCGATCCGATTGCAGAAAAAAAGTCGAAACAATTGAATTGGCAGGTGTATATTTTGAAACTGTTCGAATACAGGGCTAAACAGCTGATGGCAGAGTACGGTATACCCGTACCTAGAGGAGTTGTCGCGTCCCGCCCGGAGGATATTGCGGCAATAGAGTATCCCGTGGCGGTCAAGGCACAGGTGCTCGCGGGCGGAAGAGGCAAAGCCGGCGGCATCAAGTTCGCCGACAACCTGCAGGAAGCAAGGCAGAGGGCTGCCGAAATCATAGGTATGACGATAAAGGGGGAGAGAACAAAGAGCGTTCTCCTTGAAGAGAGGCTGGACGTTGCAAAAGAACTCTACCTCAGCTTTGTGATAGACAGGGGAAGCAGATCCATTGTTATGATGGCGAGCGGCGACGGTGGTGTCGAAATAGAGAGTGTTCCGGAGGACAGGATACTCATCGTCTCTGTTCCGCCCTTTGGTTATTCGCCGTTCCTGACGAAACTGCTGAAGAACAGAATGGGAACGGACAAGGCAGTAACGGAACAGCTGGACGATCTTGCGATGAAACTCTACAGGCTTTTTGTTTCGGAGGACTGTGAACTTGCGGAAATCAATCCGCTGGTGATAACCGGGGATGGGAAGCTCATAGCGGCCGATGCAAAAATAACAATAAATGACGACGCCCTCTTCAGGCACAAGGAATTCTCCGAGGATGTGGACGATCTCACGCCTCTCGAACTGAGGGCGAAGAAGGAGGACATATCATTTGTCCAGCTGGACGGAAACATAGGCGTCATTGCAAACGGTGCCGGACTCACAATGGCGACGCTCGATATACTCACCATAAACGGCGGAAGGGCAGGCGTCTTCCTGGATCTCGGCGGAACAGATGATCCGGAGAAGGTCAGGGCTGCATTCAATCTGATGAAAGATGCGAAACCGTCTGTCATCTTTCTTAATATTTTCGGCGGCATAACGAAGTGCGACACCGTGGCTCTGGGCGTCAAGGCCGCCGTGGAGGAGAGCGGCATAAAGGTGCCGATTGTTGCCAGGATAAGAGGAGTAAACGACGACATCGCGCGCGGCATACTGCAGGCCATAGGCATAGAGGCCACCGCGGACCTGATAAGCGCGGCGAAGAAGGCAGTCGCGGCCGGGGTGAACTGAATGGCAGTCCTGGTAGGGGATGGAACAAAGGTTATTGTCCAGGGCATAACGGGGCACCAGGGACAGTTCCATGCGAAATCGATGAGAGAATTCGGAACGAAGGTTGTAGGCGGCGTTACTCCGGGCAAGGGCGGCAGCACGGTCGACGGCATTCCTGTTTTCGACACGGTGATGGAAGCGGCAGCTTCGACGGGTGCCAATGCGACATGCATATTTGTCCCTGCAAAGTTTGCAAAGGACGCAGTTTTCGAGGCGGTGAACGCAGGCATCAGGCTCATCGTCGTAATCACTGAGCACATACCGTTTCTGGACGCCATGCAGTTCACGGCATATGCAAAACTCAAGGGAGCGGTTGTCATAGGCCCGAACTGTCCTGGCGTCTCCTCACCCGGTTACGGCAAGATAGGAATAATGCCATCGAAAATATTTGCGAAGGGAGACGTGGGCGTCATATCGAGGAGCGGGACGCTTACATATGAGATTGTGAATGCGCTCACTGAGAGCGGTTTCGGAGAGACGACGTGCGTCGGCATCGGAGGAGATCCTATCATAGGTTCGAACTTTGTGGAGATCCTGCCGCTACTCGAGGCTGACGAGAAAACAAAGAGAATAGTGATGGTCGGAGAGATCGGCGGAACTGCGGAGGAGGAGGCCGCCGCGTTCATAAGCAGCCATGTCTCCAAGCCAGTCTATGCTTACATCGCTGGCAGGAGCGCTCCGGAAGGAAAGAGAATGGGACACGCCGGCGCCATAATAAGCAGGGGAAGAGGGACGGCAGAGAGCAAGATAGAGAGCCTGAAAAAGGCTGGCGTAACCGTTGCTGCCCTTCCGACAGACATACCCGGACTGATGAAGAAGCACTGAAACTGCATTCTGACGAGCAAAGAAAATCGGCAGGTAGGGGTGCACAGTCAGGTTGGCAGCCGTTCTTTCCTTATCTCGCCAACCGTTTTCATTATGACCCTGAGCACTTCGCTCCTGACCGGCTCTTCGAACTGCATGTTTGACACCACATCTACGGCTATGACATAGGACTGAAAGGTAGTCTCATTGATCATTACAACAGGTTCGGTTCCGTCCGCAACATATGTAATTTTTTTCACTTCCTTAATGATGCGGGGAATCACAATCTCTGGTTCGAGTGCTTTCTCAACCTCGAATTTCGACCTTACGCGAAGCGTGCTTATATCGGAGTTCTTGATCATCAGCGCCTGGACCACGATGCCGGCTGGGACAACGAGCGGTCTTCCATCATCCGTTGTCATTCTGACATAAATGAAACCGATGGAATCCACTGTACATGTGTAGCCGCTGACGAGCAAATCGTTTGAATAAAATTTCGGGGGATAGGCCGGTGCGAAAAGACCGAACTGCCACGTTGCCATGGTGATTCTGTCGCCTGCCTTGATGGGCTTGGAGAGCACGAGGACCAGACCGCCGAAGAAATTGGAAAGAACGATGGAAGCCGCCTGTCCGAGTATGAGTCCGGCAAACGCGCCGCCCACGAGCAAACCGGTGAGGCTCAGGCCAACTGCGTGGAAGACGATGAATAAGAGCAGAATGTAGGCCACAAGAATAAAGACATAGTGAATGCTCACCGCCCTTGCCTTGCCAATCCTTCCAGTGAGGAACCTTATCATCATTCTGCCGAGGATAGTTATGAATGCATATCCGGCGGCAAGAATCAAGATCGAGGTGATTACAGGCATCCAGCCTGCAGTGATGCTTTTGAAATACCGCCCAAGGACGTAGTTTACGCCGTATACTATGCCTCCAATCAGAAAGAGGAGTATTACTGTTGACTCCAGAATCCTAAATTTTCCGCCATTTGGTACTGCCTCAGTATCGGCCATTGCATCATATCCTCACAATGTGTTCAAACGCTTCGTCCTGACCTATTTTCACAAACCTTATAACGCTTTTTGATTCGAGTTTTATGTGTCGAATGCTTTGAGGCAATGCTCTCCAACATATCGGATAACAACGGCGGAGCCTGAGCGGTGTAAATTGAAAATAAGGAAGAGGTTTGACCGGTGGCAAAATGGCGCGCAGAATGCGCGCAACAGTCACGCCTTCTTCAGCTGCATCCTGTACATTTCGAGTATTTCGTTGCTTGTCGTTGCATCATAAGCGCTTTTGTCATGCCTGAAATTGCCTGTGAATCTCGGGAATCTGACAGCGAGACCTGAACCCGCCTTAACCTTCCCCCAGCCGCATGTGTGAACAGGGCTGTGCGTGACTTCGGCACCAATAACCTCGAGTACGACTGCGGGTCTGAACCAGAAATCTGCAACCATGCGGCTTTCGACGTCCGGGGATTTGGTTTCAGACAGATACGGTTTCATCATCTCCGGAAGCGCAGCCAGCGTTTCATCGTCGAAACCGCTTCCGAGCTTTGTCACCGTCTCGAACATACGGCTTTCACTGTTGTATGTTGCCATGAGAAGTGCGCCGTATGTCCCGCTTCTTCTGCCTCTCCCCGCGAAGGCGCCGACAACGACCATATCCACCGTGTCTATCATTTCTGCCTTGTAATCCTTCTTGTACTTTATCCAGAGCCATCCCCTTGCACCGGGCTGATAGACTGATTCGTCTGAGAGTGATTTAGCGACTATGCCCTCGCATCCGGACTGCAGGGCATGATTGAAGAAGTCTTCTGCCTCCTCCGCGGTGCTGACGAAACGCACTGTCGAAAGTTTTACCCTATCATTCTCCCTAATAATTTCCTCAAGCGCCTTTCTTCTCTCGCTGTACGGCAAATTCATAAAATTCTTTCCGTCTGCGAGCAGTATATCAAACAGGAAGAGAGTTACGGGAAACTCTTCGATCGCTTCCTCCACCCCGTGTTTCCTTCCTCTTCTCCTTGATACAACCTGAAATGGCAGCATTTCGGCAGTGTTGATGTCCACGGGCACGCATTCACCTTCTATAATTCCCTCCTTTCCGCCGAATGCCGAGGCAACCGCTTTCAACATCTCCGGAAACTGATCCGTTATCTCTTCCAGCTGTCTTGAAAAGAGCCTGACATTCCCGTCTTTGATGTGTGCCTGCATCCTCAGGCCGTCGTACTTGAAGTCCAGTGCCGCCCTGCCTCCCATCTTTTCCAGTATCTCCACCAGTCCCGGCAGTCTTTCGGCGAGCATTGATCGCACGGGCACATTGACTTCAAGGCTCAGCGAACTCAGACCGCTTATGCCGTTCCTGCAGAGAGCGACGGCGACCCTGCCGAGGTCGCTGGTAATGTTGAATGCCGTCTCGACTGCATCCCGGTCCTCCTTTGTTGCGAATGTCGCGGAGAGGGCATCTATCAGTGTCATGGCTGCAACACCGATTCTCATCTTGCCGACAACTATTCTGAGTATGTATTTTGCCTCCACAGGCGTCGAAGAGGCCAGGAGTTCAGAGAGCAGGTTGATCTTCATCTCCTGGGAGCCCTGGCCGGACGCCGAAGCCATCTTTGAGAGGGATCTGTGGACATCGTTGACGGTAAGCGCAGCCGAGCCGAAACCGGTGGGCGATGAAACGGTGAGCATCTGCTCGCCGAGCAGCCCGACGTCGCCAATCTGCTTCCACATAGCTTCGACTCTGGCCTGTTCCACCCTGCAAACCGTTGAAAGCGTTCTGATCGCCATCTTCTCTGCCATGCCTATCTTTTCAGGATAGAAATCGGGGAACAGTCTGCCGTGCGTCATGTAGACAACGTTCGCTATCTCCTCGCATGAGGCGTTACGGAACATATCGACGAGCAACGCCGTGATTTCGAGCCTCTTTGTGGTGGCCTCAACTTTCTCGTAGAAGTTTGCCACTTCCCTGTATAACATGCATGAAGCGTATCCGCATCAGCATAAATATAGAATTGACCCGGCCGCCGCTCAATAGTCAAACAGCGACTTCTGTTTTGGCTCTGTGAGCTCTGACAGCTTTGCGCCCCTGCTCAGCCTTGCGTTGAGGCTCATGAGTGCAGCCTTCATTGAATTCTCCTTACGGCGTGAAGAGTAATAGAAGCTTTCATCCTTTGTGCCTGTGGTCACGAGCACAAACACCTTTCCCGAGCTCAGCCTGCCCGTCCTGCCTCTCCGCTGAATGGATCTTATCTCGGACGGGACCGTTTCATAAAAAACCACCATGTCCGTGGACGATATATCAAGCCCCTCCTCGCCCACTGAGGTAGATATGAGCACGTTTGCATCGCCGCTGCTGAACCTGGATATTACATCAATCTGCTCCTTCTGTTTCAAGCCCCGCTCGTCGCGACGCGCGCTCTGGCCTATGAGCTTGATGGGCCTGACACCGTCGAGTTCCGAAAGCGTTCTGAAAACGATTTCGGCAGTATCCCTGAACTGTGTGAATACCATGATCCTGCTCGAGCGGCTCTGTGCAAACTGTTCATTGAGTATCTGTGTCAACTTTGAAATTTTGGGATGCTCCGCTTTAATCGCCGAGAGCATCGATACAAGATGCTGAAATCGCTCATCGGCGACAATAAATCTCGATGCTTTTGACGATTTTTCGGCAGCCTCGTCCTGAAGTTTCTGAATATATCTGCGGAGTGCAAACACCGTCTGTGTTTCAGCCATATCCACACCATGTGAGAGTTTTACCGCTTCGGACTGTATGCGCATGGAATCGAACAGTATTCTGTGTTTCAACCCCGAAGAGAGCCTGGAGGAGAGCTCTCTTCCGGCAGCAAGAAGATCTTTGGTAGACCCCTGTGAATCCTGCGGAATGAGCTGCAGCTGCCTGAGCTTCTCTATGCGCTCATTGAGCATGGACTTCAGCTCATTTGAGATGCTCTTCAGTTCTGCGGAGAGTTCCACCGGCACCCACTTGACGGCCGTTTCCTGTACGTACGGTTCAACATCTGGATCGTCCTCGCTCCTGACCTCGATGTGCTCCAGATTCAGTGTCCTGCATATCTCCTCAACCGAGCTCAAATCACTTCCCGGTGAAGCAGTCATCCCGAGCACGAGACCATCTTCCTTCGCCTCTGAGTAGAGTGCGGAAATGCGGACGTACGAGTAATCGCCCTTCGCCCTGTGACATTCGTCGAACACGAGCAGGTCGAAGGTGGAAAGATCGCACAGGCCGGAGGCGGCATCGTTCTCGACAACCTGTGGCGTCGAAACGACGATACGCGGCTTCTTCCACAGTTCCGGACGGTGCTCCGGGGGCATCTCTCCAGTCATAAGCGATATGAGATTTGGATCGAGTGTGAGCCTCTCGCACAGAAAAGCGTGATGCTGCTCGACGAGCGGCTTGGTCGGCGCCATGAACAGCACTTTCGAAGGCGATGACCGCAGCACGCTGTCGATGACAAGCAGGGCAATGACTGTCTTCCCGAGCCCTGTCGGAAGGACCACCAGCGTTGAGACTGTTGAAGCAACGTCGGCTATCCGTCTCTGATACAGCCGTTCATTTATCGAGTCCTGTTTTATGTATGACAAAACGGTCGTCCGATCATGCGCACCTGGATAATTACCTTTCAGTGGGGCTGCCCGTTGAGCATCTTGACGGCCGGAACGTTCGTCCGAAGGCGTCAGTAATATATGCTGACTGCATCTCTGCAGGACACGATGGATGCGAAGGTCAGTGAGGAGGCTTATCTTCTTGCGCTGCAGAATGCCGTCAGCCATGAAGGAAAAGCGGATGTGAACGCCGTGCTTGGCAGGATCATGGCGAAGTTCAAGGGCACCGTCGCAAGGGAAGCGATGCCTGTCATTGCAGATGCGGTAGCGAGAGCAAACAGCATGACGTATGACGAGCAGGTGCATGCACTCAGTGAAACTTCACCCGATCTTCTGGTAAAGCAGAAAAAGGAGAAGATCGCAAGGCTTAGGGAGCTTGAGGGGGCGGGCCCGGGTTTCAGGGTTCGCCTTGCTCCTTACCCGTCAGGCGCGCTGCACATCGGTAACAGCAGGATGCTCATACTCAACGACGAATACGCCAAAAAATATTCCGGAGAGCTGATGCTCGTCTATGATGACACGATAGGCTCGGAGGAGAAGCTGCCCAGACTCGATTCCTATGAACTCATAAGGGACGGATTGAGCTGGCTTGGAGTAAAATGGAGCGGCGAATATTACAAGTCTGACAGGCTGGAACTATTCTATAAATGGGCGTCCATGCTCGTCGAGAAGGGGATAGCCTACGCATGCACTTGCAGCGCGGAGGAGCTGAGGAAAAACAGAGAGGATGGCGTGGAATGCGTGCACAGGAGCCACAGCATTGCCGAGAATGCAGCAATCTGGGCCGAAATGCTGAAAGGAAGCTTTGAGGAGGGGAAGGCAGTGCTGAGGGCCAGGACTGACATGAAACACAAAAACCCAGCGTTCAGAGACAGGGTGCTCTGCAGGATCTCCCACAGGGAACATCCGAGGGTGGGCAGAAAGTACCATGTCTGGCCCATGCTCGAATTCTCATGGGCGGTGGACGACATCGAACTGGGAATGACGCATGTAATCAGAGGCAAGGAACTCTATACGGAAGACTTCATGGAGGACTTCATATGGAAGGAGCTCGGGATCAAAGGACCGCGCTTTGAGCATTTCGGCCTGCTGAGAATAGCCGGCGTGAAGATCTCGAAGAGCAAGTCGATGAAAGAGATTGTAAGCGGTGAGTATTTCGGGTGGGAAGATCCGAGAACGTGGAGCCTTCAGTCTCTGCGCGCGAGAGGTTTCAGCCCCGACGCGATAAGAAATTTCATTTTGAATCTGGGCATGAGCCTCAACGACATAGAAGTGGCCGTTGACTCCATATATTCGGAGAACAGGAAGATCATCGAGCCTTCAGCAGACAGATACTTCTTCGTCGACAGTCCGGTGAAAATAAAGATTGAAAATGCTCCACGCCTGGGCCATATCGAGGCTGCCCTGCACCCCGATTTCCCTGAAAGAGGGAGGAGGAAGATTCTGGCCTCTGATCATGTGTATGTGTCATCAAGAGATGTTTCTCAGTTCAGCGGCACCGAAATCAGGCTGAAGGATTATTGCAATGTCATAATTAGCGACGGCAGGGCCAAATGCACCGGAAGAGAGAATAGAGATGTACAGAAAGTGCAGTGGGTCCCTGTGGAAGAGGCTGTACCGTGCGAAGTGATAATGGTGGACGGCTCGAGGGTACAGGGTTTTGCGGAAGGTGCCGTAAGGAGCATTGAAACAGACAGACCCGTCCAGTTTGAGCGGTTCGGTTTCGTGAATCCAAGGGAGAAGGGGAGCAGCATGCTGTTCTATTACACGCATACCTGAATGCTACTTTCTTTTCCACCTTACACCGCTTTCCGTGTCCTCGAGTATTATTCCCCTGGCGGAAAGTTCCCTGCGTATTGCATCCGCGTCGTCGAAGCGCCTCTGCCTGCGTGCCTCCTCCCTTTTTGATATCAGCTCTTCGATATCCTTCCCGATAGACTGTTTGTGGAATGCCGTCTCCCGTAAAATGCGCAGCACCCCGTTGACTTCCCTTGCCGCTGCAATGACCGCCTCAGCGGCGGCAGATGAGAGAAGGGCACCGTCTGCAAGTTTTCTGGCTTCCCTGAGATTGTTGAACAGAGATGCAACGGCATCTCTTGTATTGAAATCGTCATCCATGGCGCGGACAAAGTCTTCGCGAATGAGCGAGGCAATCTCGCTTCCGCCATCACCCTGCGTCTGAACGGACAGCAGATGCTGTATGTATCCTTCCAGCCTCTCTCTCGCCTTATCACTCTCCGCGAGCAGTTCCGGACTGAATTCCATCTGTCTTCTGTATAAGCTGTTTGCAAAGAGCAGGCGAAGCGTTTCCGGCGGATGGAGCTTAAGAGCTTCCTCGACGGACATGAAATTGTGAAGCGACTTGGACATCTTTTCACCTGTGACATTTAGCATTCCTCCGTGCATCCAGTATCGTGAAAAAGTCACACCTGTGAAAGCTTCAGACTGCTGTATTTCATTTTCATGATGAGGAAATATGAGATCTTCGCCACCACCGTGTATGTCCAGCGTCCTGCCGAGATACTTCATTGACATCGCCGAACATTCAATATGCCAGCCGGGTCTGCCACGCCCCCATGGGCTGTCCCAGCTCACCTCGCCGGGCTTTGCAGCCTTCCACAGTGCAAAGTCGGCAGGATGTCGTTTCCTCTCATCCACGTCGACCCTGGCGCCAGCCAGTATCTGTTCCAGCGCCTGTCCGGAGAGCTTTCCGTAATCCTTTGCCTTCGTAATGTCGAAATACACGCTGCCCTCAATCTCGTATGCAAAACCGCCTGCAACCAGCTCCATTACCATTTTCAGTATCTCGGCAATGTGTTCGCTGGCCCGTGGGTACACGTCTGCGGGTTTCAGCAGCAGCGACGAGCAGCTTCTTATGAACTCATCGGCAAAACGGGAGGAGAGTTCGAGAGCTGAAATATTGAGTTCCTGAGCCCTGTTTATGATCTTGTCTTCCACATCCGTAATGTTTACGACGAGTGAAACACGGTATCCCCTGTATTCCAGATAACGGGCAATGAAATCGAACGACACAAAGGAACGCGCATGCCCCACATGCATATGGTCATAGACCGTTGGGCCGCAGACATATATATGAACCGCACCCTTGGTGAGAGGCTGGAATTCCACCTTTCCCCTGGACATCGTATCATATATCAGCAAACCGACACCACCGCTTTCTTGAGTGGTGATATATTGCCTATATCTAATTATCACCTTTGAAATTCAAATAGCATTCTTAAAAAGACGATCCGATGTGGTTTATTTGATTGCATGCTCCGAAGCAAACATATTGCCGGAAACAGAGAGGGCGTAGCCGGAGCAGTTGCAACTATTTTCATACTCCTGATTGTGCTGTCATTCATCAACATTTACATTGGCGCCTATGTGCCCAGTTACATGCGCACACAGGAATACAACCACATGCAGGAGGTATACCAGGAATTTTCATCATTCCAGCTCCAGAATTATGTCCAGCAGTCCGGGCACTGGCCATATCCACTGCCAACCACGTTTGTCATGGGCTCATCGGGTGAAGCGCCTTTCACATCGCCAACAACCGGAACGCTGTCTTTCCAGCCTGGAGGCTTCAACGCATCCATCTCATACAGTGTCGGATTACCCCAATATCTTCCGCAGTGCCAGTATGACATTTACAACAACACAAGTGGAACAGTCGCAAACGGAATACAGTTGAGCATAACATTCATTCCAAACACAACAGGTAACGGCATATCACTCTGGAAAGGCAAGATACACGACGGAGGAAGCGTATGGAATGTTTCTGCTGGAAGCGTAATCTGCCTTTACATCAATGGTTCATACGTAAATAGTGACAGATATAACATCTACCTAGGCTGGGGAAACAGTTCCAATCTTAGGCCGCTGAATGACTTCAATCTGATAACCTACGTTCAAGGAAATCATGATAATGTCAGATTTTACGGTCTGGGAAATAACCTGACTGCCTGGTATATCTCATATGGAAGTAACAACCGACTTGGGGACAACAGCTATCCATGTGGTTTCAATTTCTATGGCAACAACGACATTGGCTATGTGCAGAATTACGGTGCCAACGACAAGGCGCCCCTGGGATGGCCGCATTTCTTATCAGTGCATCAGTCGATGGCATTGTCCGGATTGCTGTCTCTTTATGTTCAGAACCGCTACTATTCGCAGGGAACCGTCACGTTTGAGGGTGGCTCAATACTCCTCAATCAAGGAGGACAGATTGCAGTTATCAAGAACCCCCAATTCAGTCTCAGGAACTCCAGTACGGGAGCTATACTGAGCATGGACATGACTTCGCTGCGCGGCACAGGTTTCTCCGTATCCGGTTCTGGTTCAGCCAATCTGCTTTCAACGTACTTTTCCAACCAATCTCAAAAATACTTACAGTACAGGGGACTTAATTTGATAAACAACATCTCTCTGTCGGTCACATCGCCCGAGATTTCAGGCTGGCTGCAGATGCTTGCTCCTTACCTCGCCCATCTTCAGAACGTCACATCGAACCCATCTGTGGCTGACATTGGCAGCGGATGCAATCTCAACACTTATGTCACATGGGGAGCTTATTCAATGACAGTAAGCGGAAACACACTCCACCTGACAATATTCAACATCGCTTCGCTCATACTTGTAACAGGGACGATGAGCATTACAGACTGACGAAACGTTCTTCTCTTTTCATCTGAGGGACCCTTAAATAACACTCAATTCTAACGGTATAACGTGCGGAAGCCGAACCTTGATTCCTCTGTGGGAAGCATCAAACTCGAAAATCCGTCGATGCTGGCGAGCGGTATTCTTGGCGAAACAGCAGAGTCGATGATGCGTGCCCTGAAGAACGGTGCCGGGGGAGTGGTGACAAAATCAATAGGAATGGAGCCGAGAGATGGCTATCTTAATCCCACGGTCTACTCATTTCAGGAAGGATTACTGAATGCGATGGGTCTTCCGAATCCCGGCATGGAAAATTACAAACAGGTTATAGAAAAGCTGAAGAAAGAATCCGGCGGAATCGTCATAGGAAGTATTTTTGGAAAGGATGAGCAGGAATTTGGAGCTCTTGCGAAGACCATGTCTTCTCTGAAGGTCGATGGACTGGAATTGAATCTCAGCTGCCCTCATGCAAAAGGTGTTGGTTCGGAGATTGGAAGCGATCCTGACATGGTTGAACGTGTGGTCAAAAGCGCCAGGACGCATGCCTCTGTTCCGGTGTGGGCGAAGCTCACTCCAAACACAGACAGCATATCCTCACTCGCAATATCCGCAGAGAAAGGTGGCGCAGACGCCATAGTTGCGATCAACACAGTCAGAGCAATGGCGATTTCGGCAAGGCTGAGGATGCCTGTACTGTCGAACAGGTACGGCGGGCTGTCGGGAAAGGCAGTGAAGCACGTGGGCCTGCGCTGCGTTTACGAAATTTATGAATCCGTGCATATACCAGTCATAGGAGTGGGCGGCATCTATACCGGCGAGGATGCAGCCGAATACCTGATGGCAGGAGCATCTGCGTTTGAGATCGGAACGGCCGTCGCAGAAAGAGGGCCTCAGGTATTTTCGGCGGTTAACAGACAACTTTTTGCCTTCATGAAGAAAGAACATTTCAGCACCATCGGAGAGATGATAGGCATTGCACACAGGCAAACTTGAGATCGTCGAAATTACAGACATCACTGAGGAGTGCGCTGATGTCTTTACCGTAATGTACAGGGACAGGACGAAAGCATCTCCAGGACAGTTCATTATGGTCTGGGCGCCGGGTGTCAACGAAGTGCCAATGTCCCTTTCATTCATTGGAGACGAAAAGGGGTTCACGTTCAGGGTACTGGGAAAGACAACCACCGCGCTCTCCAGACTCGGGAAGGGCGATCGGATCGGTGTCAGGGGCGTCTTCGGCAACTCCTTCAGACCCGTCGGCTCTCGCATACTTTTCATCGGCGGCGGAACCGGAGTCGCATCCATCATTTCAGCTGCAGACCTGTTTTCCCCCGGGAGGAGAGCAGTAGCGGCCATAGGCGCAAAGAACCGGGACGGCATATTCTTCGCCGGCAGGATGAAACAGGCCGGTGCTGATGTGCTCATTTCAACAGATGACGGAAGTCAGGGAGAGAAAGGGTTTGTGACTGCTGTCGCCAGACGAGTCCTGGAGCGTGAAGATTTTGACACGATAATTGCATGCGGTCCGGAACTGATGCTTCGCAGGGTGGCAGAGCTTGCGTCGGAGTTCAGGACGCCTGCCCAGATTTCGACTGAACGCTTCATGAAGTGCGGCATAGGCATTTGCGATGCCTGCTCCCTGAATGGTGCGCTTGTGTGCAGAGATGGCCCCGTTTTCGATGGAGAATTCCTGCTTGGATGTGATGATTTCGGCAGATACAGGCTTTCGCCCTGCGGGGCCAGAGTGCCAATCTGACCGCGGGCCGAAGCAGTGTATGATGAACGGCTGCAGTGGGCAAAGAATTTATCCATTGTCATACATTGAAAGAGCATGGCGCTTTCCCTCAGGGAAAAGGAATCCGACCCTGCAGACAGGAATGTATTGCAGGAAACATTCAGAGAATGGAAACGGAAATTCGATGAGGAGATAAGAGCCGGAAAGCAGCGAAGGGACAAATTCTACAATCTTTCCTGGATGGAAATAGAGCCTCTGTACACACCGCAGGAGGATTTTGATTATGATGCGAAACTCGGCAATCCCGGGCATTATCCCTACACAAGGGGTATTCACGAGAACATGTACACCGGCAAGTTATGGACCATGAGACAGTTCGCCGGTTTCGGCAGCGCAGCAGAGACAAACAGACGGTTCAAATACCTCCTTTCGCACGGCGAAACTGGACTCAGCGTGGCATTCGATTATCCGACGCTTTACGGTTACGATACCGACGATCCGCATTCCGAGGGGGAATTCGGGAAGTGCGGCGTCGCAGTCTCTTCGCTCGAGGACATGCAGGCGCTCTTCAGCGGGATACCGCTCGATAAGGTCAGCACCTCCATGACGATTAACGGCCCCGCATCCGTGCTGTGGGCCATGTACATAGCCACTGGCGAAGCGCAGAATGTGCCGAAGAGTGTGCTTAGGGGCACCATACAGAACGACGTGCTGAAGGAATACATAGCCCAGAAGAGCTTCATCTTTCCGCCTGAGCCGTCAATGAGGCTCGTGCTTGACACGTTTGAATATGGCATGAAGGAAGTTCCGCTCTGGAACACAATAAGCATAAGCGGCTACCACATCAGGGAAGCGGGCTCGACAGCCGTCCAGGAACTTGCTTTCACGCTCGCCGATGGCTTCGAGTATGTGAGACAGGGGATAGAGAGGGGACTGGACCCGAACATGTTCGTTCCGAGACTTTCGTTCTTCTTCAACGCGCACAACGACTTCTTCGAGGAGATAGCGAAATACAGGGCAGCGAGGAGGATTTGGGCACGTGAGATGAAGGAGAGATTCGGCCTGAAAAATGAGCGTGCGATGAAACTCCGTTTCCACACGCAGACTGCTGGCTGTTCTCTTACGGCCGAGCAGCCTGAAAACAACATCGTCAGGGTGGCGCTTCAGGCCATGGCCGCCGTATTCGGAGGGACACAGTCGCTGCACACGAATTCACTTGACGAAGCCCTTGCACTACCAACCGAGAAGGCAGTCAGAATAGCTCTGAGAACACAGCAGATAATAGCATATGAGAGCGGGATTCCGCGCGTGGCAGACCCGCTCGGCGGCTCCTACTATGTCGAGTGGCTGACGGACAGGATGGAGGAGGAAGCGTACGCAATATTTGACGATATTGAAGAATACGGTGGGGTCATACAGGCAATAGAGATGGGTTATTTTCAGAAGGCCATCACAGAGTCGTCGTACAGGTATCAGAGGGAGCTGGAGAAAAAAGAGAGAATCATCGTAGGCGTCAATGAGTATACAGTTGACGAGCCGCTCAATGTTCCGATTCTGAAGCTGGATCCGAAGGGTCGCGACAAGCAAATCGAGCGGTTGAAAAGACTCAGAAACGGACGGAACAAGCGCAGATTCCAGGAAGCAATGGACACGCTCAGAAAGACAGCGGAAGGAAGCGCCAACACAATGCCGGCGATCTTAGCTGCCGTAAAGGCTAAGGCGACGCTGGGTGAGGTCACAGGAGTACTGCGCGAAGTTTTCGGCGAATACAGGGAGCAGCACATTATCTGAGGTATGCAGATGCCGAGGAAGATTCGCGTTATGATTGCAAAGCCCGGCCTCGACGGTCACGACAGGGGAGCCAAAGTGGTTGCACGGGCACTGAGGGACGCGGGCATGGAGGTAATATACACGGGCCTGCACCAGACGCCCGAGCAGATCGTGCAGGCGGCGCTGCAGGAGGATGTGGATGCCATAGGACTGAGCTGTCTTTCGGGAGCGCACGATGTCCTCTTTCCAAGAGTCATGGAACTAATAAAAGAGAACGGGATGGACGTCCTTGTGACGGCCGGAGGCATCATACCCAAAGAGGACTTGCCCATGCTCAAGAAGAGCGGCATCGCTGCTGTTTTCGGACCCGGAACAGCCATAGAGGAAATTGTAAAATTTCACAGGGAACACATCAAGCAGAGAACATGAGGCAGTGATCCGTTTTGAACTTCCGCAAACTTGCCGATGACATAATGAAAGGCGACAGGAAATCCGCCGCAAGACTCATTTCACTTGTGGAGGACGAGGAAGAGGGATGCGGCGAGGCGATGAAGCTCCTCTACGAACATGCGAGGGGCGTGCCTGTGCTTGGCATAACGGGTCCCCCGGGAGTAGGGAAGAGCACCATCGTGCTCGAGATAGCGAAGAGAATGAGGGCTCAGGGAATGAAGCTGGGCATTGTCGCCATTGACCCCACGAGCCCCATTACAGGCGGCGCGATACTCGGTGACAGGATCAGGATGACAGAACTCTTTGCTGATCCTGGCGTATTCATAAGGAGCATGGGAAGCAGGGGCGGCAGCGGAGGCCTTTCGTCACAGGCAGGCAGCGTGGTGAGGATACTCGATGCGCTGGGATGCGACACCATAATAGTTGAAACAGTCGGCGCCGGACAGACGCAGGTAGACATAATGGGCATGGCAGACACGATAGTTGTTGTGACGATGCCGGGCACCGGAGATGAGGTGCAGTCAATAAAGGCAGGTCTGCTAGAAATTGCAGACATCTACGTAGTCAACAAATGCGATTTGACTGGCGCAATGAGGACTGTGAGCGATATCAGGTCCATGCTGGATCTCGTAGAAGACTGGCATGGATGGAAACCGCCTGTTCTGCAGACCAATGCGCGCGAAGGAAAGGGCATCAGCGAACTGTTCGACAGCATACAGAAACATCATGCATTCGCCGGTGATTCTGAACATCTCGCATCGAGGAAAAAGGCGCAGCTCAGGAGAGAGCTGCAGGAGCTCGTTTCCAGGGACATCACCAGGAAGATTTTTGACAACATCGGCATGAAGGAGCTCGATGATATGCTCTGCAGCATGCTGGAGAGAAAGTCAAGTCCTTATTCAGAAGCTGAGCGCATGACGGCAGAACTGGTGAGAAAGAAGCACGTGACAGCGAGATGATCGGGCTTAGAACCATTCCGCACGGCCGCGGATGCAATAAAAGTGTTATAAAGATGGAATATATCGAATCACTTACTGCCGGGATGACAGAGCGGCCATGTGGCAGACTGCAGTATAAATTGTCGACATCTGCAGACAGGAGTTCAAATCTCCTTCCCGGCTCTTTGCCCATGGTTTGAGTGAGATAGAGCGTCTGAGACTTGGTGTTTGCCGGCAATGCGAAAATAACTAAACTATATAATAATAGATAAATATATAATTGAATTTGCGAATTTCCCAAAAATCATTTATAGGATGAGCACGTTTTAGGAAATATGTTTTCGACAAAGAACATGAAAAGCAGAAAGGGAGCGATGGCAGGAAAGACAATTGCAGTTGCAGTCATAATAATATTCATAGTAGCTGCCGTTGCGGGAGCACTGTATCTCACTTCCAGCAAACATCCTACTTCATCGTCTAAAACCACACTTACAATAAACTGGAGTCTGGCCGGAACGGAGGGCGCTTACATGTCGACGAAGGTTATTCCCATGTTTGAGAGGGCATATCCAAACATAACCGTGAAATATTCGACATTGAGCGCATCAACAATTATCAGCTCATTACTGTCCCAGGAATCTGCCCACCATGTAAGCGTCAATATTATCGAGGAAGACAATCTGGAGATGGGAGCACTCGTTTCCCAGGGTCTGGTAACACCGCTCAACCCCTATCTCAGCCAGCTTGAAGCAATGAATGGCGGCACAACGGGAACAACATCGAGCGGGACCATCATACCTGCATACTACAAAGAGGGGCTTTTCAACGGCACATACTACTTCTTCCCGTTCAGGGGAAACGTTCAGCTTGCATATTACAACCAGTCTGCTTTGACAAAGGCAGGCGCTACGGTTCAGCCGACCAACGCCACGAATCTGATGACTGATATGGTGCTTCTCAACAGTAAGGGGTATTCTCATCCGTTCAACATGCAGGGACACGGCGGCGCGAGCACACCGACACAGGTATTTCAGTGGATGGCCGAGTTTGGCGGTAATCCGATGGTCTTCAATGACACCGGAGACATTGCGGCACTTACATACCTGCAGAACATGATGAGAGCGGGACTCATGTCACCGAACAATGCGACAGGTTACTGGGGCTCATACAAGGGACTTGTGTCCGACAATTATCAATACATTAACCAGTGGCCCTATGTCACCAGCCTTCTGGGAGGACTGGGAATGAACAACACGACATTCGCACCCAGCAGCGGAACCAGATATAACCTTGGAGTGGCACCGGTATTTGCAGGTCCAAACAACAACGCACAATACGTCGTCGGCGGAGATGTTCTGGGCATACCGGCCAACTCACCGAATGTGTGGGCTTCTCTTGACTGGCTGAAATTTGTGAACAGCTATCAGATTCAGAGAGATCTTCTGATGAACCTGAGCTGGCCCGTGGTCAATGAGCTTGCATACAACAATCTGCCTTCCAGCATCAGCTATCTGTTCAACTATTTCCATTATGAGGAAACCCACGGCATATTCAGGCCTGCGGTGCCATGGATGACACAGTGGAACTCTGTGTTTGACGTGGCGTGGGGAGTAATAATCGGCAGCAACGGCAATGTGACCAAGGCACTTGGCCAGGCACACTCCAGCATGCTGAATTACCTCAAGATATACTATTCCAGCGATGTCTCCCCATACCAGAGCGGAGCGTACTATCCGTCGGGCAACTACACAGGTCCCACATGAAGTGAGATGATGCTGTTTTGCGAAGCAGAGCCATAAGATTCCTGAAACGGAATCTGATGGAAATCCTTTTTCTTTTACCTCTTTTATCTATGGTTTCTGTCATTACGATTTATCCTATCCTCAGCGGTATCTTCCTCGGCTTTTCAGAATTCTCAGGTAAGGTGGGACTGGCCAATTACAGATATGTATTTTCCACGTACGGCGTTGTTGACGCGATAATAAACACGGTGTTAATTGTTGTTACAGCCCTGACCATCCAGTTCCTGCTCGCCCTATTGACAGCGCTGCTCCTCAACAGGGATTTCCGCGGAAGGGGCTTTTTCAGAACGGTCATAATGGTGCCTTTCGGCGTGGCCACGGTGGTGAGCGGTATAGCCTTCACATTCATTTTCTCACCATCAGGGTGGTATCTGAATTCAATGCTGATTCACCTGGGCCTGATAAGCACAAGCATTGACTGGATAAGACCGATTCCAAGAGCAATCATTTCAATAGCTCTTGCGGATTCCTGGAAAAACTTTCCACTCATCATGCTCATATTGCTGGGGGGGCTGTCGTCGATTCCGCAGAGCCAGTATGAGTCTGCTGCGATAGACGGAGCCGGTTTCATAAAACAATTTGTCTACATCACCCTTCCGGGCCTGTATCCGTTCATCATGATAGCCGTAACAATCAGACTGATACAGGAAGTCAATATACTGTCTCTGCCGCTCGTGCTTACGGGATATACGCCTGCATTCCTTGGAACACTGTCATTCCAGATTTACGAGTCGTTCAGTCTGGGTTCTGCAAATCAGGCTGCCGCCGTTGCCACAATATTGCTTGGCATAGTGGTATTGCTCGTCACTTTGTACATCTTCGTTTCCAGAAGACTTGGCATGGAGGGGTAGACATATGGCCGGCACGAGAAGGACAGTGCGGGATGGCGTGTGGTATCTGCTTTTGCTGATTATAACCGGGTTTGTACTCTTTCCGGTCTACCTTATTTTCCTTGTTGCGTTTGCCGATAAACGCCAGGTATTCGTCAGCGTACCCACGCTCATACCCACCACTTATACACTTTCAAATCTGACCTTTGCCATTCATACACTCAATATAGTCGGCCCCCTGTCTATGAGCGTTGAGACTGCGACAATGGTTGCCCTTATCTGTCTGGCGGTCGGCGTACCTGCGGCATATTCTATTTCCAAACTGCCTGCAAGAATAAGGTATGCAATGATAATGTTCCTCTTCGTTACTGAAATGGTTCCCGAGATACAGATTGCGGTTCCGATTGCCGCGCTCTTCATAAGACTCGGGCTGATGAATACTGCCCTTGGCCTTGCGCTGGCACAGAGTTCCATAGCCATACCGATGATAACATACATACTGGTGGGAACGTTCAGGACGATTCCGCCGAATCTGGCCCAATCTGCTGCGATAGACGGAGCACCTAAGTGGAGAACGTTCGCTTCGGTGGAACTGCCGCTTGCTCTGACAGGCGTTTCCGTGGCCGCCATACTGGCATGGCTCTTTTCATGGGACGAATTCATATTTGCAGAAATACTTGTGCCCTTCAACCAGACAATACCGCCGAAGATTTTTTATTATATAACGAGAGGAGCGGGAGGCATACCCGCTGCAGACGCCTATTCAATTATACTGATTCTGCCGGTCATTGCAATGACTTTTTTCCTGCAGAAATATCTGAGAAGCGACGTCATGGCCGGAGCGCTGAAGTGAGTGTGATAAGTTGGCAAAAGTCACCATAGACAACATCGTAAAAACATTCGGAACGACAGAAGTTCTGAAAAACATAAATCTGGAAATCAAAGACGGTGAATTTTTCATATTGCTCGGTCCGTCAGGCTGCGGCAAAACGACGCTGCTCAGGATCATAGCGGGACTGTCTGAACAGAGCGGTGGCCGTCTGATCATTGGCGACAGAGATGTTTCCGAGCTTTCGCCGCGTGAGCGGAACATAGCCATGGTATTCCAGGATTATGCATTGTATCCGCACATGACCGTCGAAGGGAATATTTCATTCCCACTGAAAATGGCGAAGATGCGTGCCGACGAGATAAAGAAACGGGTAGCCGCCATTACTCAACTGCTGAGGATAGGAGACTTTCTCAAAAAAAAGCCGAAGGAACTGTCCGGGGGGCAGAGGCAGAGAGTAGCCATTGGAAGGGCGCTAGTCAGATCACCGAATGTGCTTTTGATGGATGAACCGCTGTCGAATCTGGACGCAAAACTCAGAACAACCATGCGTTTTGAGATAAAGCGCATACAGAGGGAGACGGGCATCACCGTGATTTACGTGACGCACGATCAGGTCGAGGCCATGACGATGGGGGACAGAATAGCAATACTCAACGAAGGCGTAGTCAAACAGTGCGGAACACCCTTCGACATCTTCCATAAACCGGTGGACTCTTTTGTGGCAACCTTCACAGGCTCGCCGCCAATGAACATACTCGACACACCCTATGTAAGGAAGCAGCTGGGCATAAAGGACGATGTGCTTGTGGGCGTAAGACCAAGGGCTGTTAGTCTTTCGCCTGCGGGCGGCGGTGCGATCATTGAGGCAAAGCACATAGGGACCGATCTTCTGGGAAACGAACTGCTTGTACACACTACGGTGGCAGATGATGATTTTATATTCCTCACAAGCATCAATGAGCGCGACGCAATCGTAGACAATCTGAAACTGTACATCAGGCAGGAAAACATATATCTTTTCGAGCGCGCAACCGGAAGCGCGATCAAATTCGGCCAGGCAGAGTGATCAGGCCATATCAATCGATTTTCTCTTCACCACTCTTTTCTCGAGCTCGCGTGCATCCACTTCCACGCCCGTTCCGTGACCTTTCGGCACTTCCATCAGGCCGCTGCCATTCATTTCAAAAGGATGCGTAATAATATCCCTCGTAAAATAGCGCGAACTCGGAGAGGTGTCGCCGGGGAACCTGACGTTCGGCAGTGTGTTCAGTGCCACATTGAATGCCCTGCCTATACCGGTCTCCAGCATGCCGCCTATCCAGACAGGAATCTTTGATTTCATCGCTATGTCATGCACTTCGAGCGAGGCGGACAGACCGCCGACCCGTCCTGCCTTGATGTTCACTATTCTGCCTGATCCGAGTTTGCTCATGAGACGCACACTTTCCGGCCCCTTTATGCTCTCGTCCAGACAGATTGGAGTCGAGAGCTTTCGCTGCAGCAGAGAGTGCCCGTACAGGTCGTCGTAGTCCAGTGGCTGCTCAATCATCTGCAGTCCGAAGCGATCCAGTTTACCCAGCTTCGTGAAATCTGAAGTGGTGTAGGCGGCATTGGCATCCACCTGAAGCGGAATATCCGGGAACGATTTTCTGACTTTTCCGAGGACGCTGGTGTCCCATCCGGGCCTGATTTTTATCTTGATTCTCCTGTATCCTGCATCCAGGCTGTTAGAAATGACGCCGAGGAGAGCGTCCGGCGTCTTCTGAATGCCTATGCTGATACCACATTCTATGCGTGTCCTGCGGCCGCCGATCACCTTGCTCAGAGGGCGTCCGGCGCGTCTGGCAAATAAATCCCATATGGCCATCTCGATGCATGCCTTTGCCATATTATGACCGCGCACTCTCTTTGTCACTGAAATGAAGTCTGCCGGGGTATGCAGCTCTACCCCCTTAAGGGAAGGCAGCAGATAGCTGTGCATTACATCCCATGCCTGCCTGTTGTATTCATAGGAATAATAGGGAGATGGTTCCGCGACACATTCACCGTATGACTCCATCCCGTCACTTTCGATTCTCGCCAGTATCGCCTCCTTAACACGTGTCATACCGAAACTCGTTTCAAAGGGGCTTACCAGCGGCAGGCGTACAATCATGAGGTCTGCCCTGTCTATCACTACGGAATCTGACAGCTTCCTGCCAGTGTCTGCTGCATCAGTCACTCATATCACCTTATATGGAGCGTGTTCAAGGTCCGATTTTATCCTTTCAAGCAACGAGATGAACATCTCCCTTGTCAATATTCCGGTATTTGTATTTCGCGGACTCGGATGGTATGAGACGTATATCGCCGGCATATGCGGTATGCTGTAGACAGCACCGTGACGGAACACCATCGGGCCCATGCCCTGTACAGCTCTGCCTTTGATGAATCGGAGATAAGAATCGAATGCAAACTTGCCCAGAAGCAGAACCACCCTGGCACGAGACAGCAGCTTCAGTTCCCTTTCAAGGAAGGGATAGCAGTTTGACGCTTCGGATGGCGTTGGTACGTTATCCGGCGGTACGCATCTGACAGCGGCGAGCATGTAGGCGTTGATCATCTGCAGACCGTCATCAATAGCGTCTGAATTCGGCTGGTTGGTGAAACCTGCTTCATGAAGGCATGAAACAAGAAACTTGGCTGATAGATCGCCGGTAAATACTCTGCCTGTCCTGTTTCCTCCGTGGGCTGCGGGCGCTAGACCTATGATCACAAGCTCTGCCAGTGGATCGCCGAATCCGGGGACAGGTTTCGCCCAGTAATCCCAGTCGCTGTATCTGCGTGTTCTCTTGGCGGCAACCGCCTCTCTGAAACTGACGAGCCTCCGGCACTTCCTGCAGCAGACGATATCGCGCCTGAGTCTGTCGAAATTATCCACATCGGCCATTTTCACCATCATTTACACCGTATACGAGCCTGAAATACACAATCCGGCTATAACGACCTCGGCAACTTTTCGCCGGCAATCCGGCTGATTCATGACGTTTGTCAAGGCTGTCCGCCGCAGTCCTGCCTGTAGTTGTCAGTTGCCGACAGTGTTCCTGTCCCGCCATGAGTGCTGTGTTTTCGATTGAGCAATCAGCAGGGAAATCTGCGCCGACACGCGTCAGGACCATGACGAAAGTCTGAAGGCAGAAGGGCACTGGGAGCTGATGCAGCATGCAGAGCAGCGTGGCTTTCTGGCGTTGCATACTTTGCGTCCGTGAGCTATCAGCAGAGTGGTGAAATTGCCCCATTCCATGTTTGGTATTGCAGCCATCAGGTCCTTCTCAATGATATCCGGCCTTGTCGCTTCTGAAAGACCAAGTCTTCTGCTCAGCCTCGCAACGTGAGTGTCTACTGCAACACCCTCATTGATGCCGAAGGCGACGGAGAGCACGACGTTCGCTGTTTTTCTGGCAACACCTCGCAGCGTCAGCAAATCCTCCATTCTTGCCGGAACGTGCCCATCGTAGCGTGAGGAAAGAGCAGCCGCAGTCTCCCTGATGCTGCGTGCCTTTTGCCTGTAATAGCCGCACGGCCTGATGAGGCGTTCAATTTCGCTCAATTTCGTTCTTGCAAGAACGCCGGGTACAGGAAGACGGGAGAAGAGTTCTTGAGTGACGGAATTCACTGTTCTGTCGGTCGACTGAGCTGACAGTATGGTGGCGATAAGCAGTTCTTCCGGCGTTGTGAAATTCAGCTCGCACTTGGCATCTGGATAGTTCCTCTTGAGTGTGGACAGTATCAGTGCAACCCTTGAAGAGCGTTTACGCCGGGATTCGGCGCCCCTTTTACCAGCCATGGCCTGACTCGACAATACTTCCTTCAACTCAATCTTTGCGTGCCGGGAACCTGTCTTCGTGCAATATCATCCATGTTCCTATGCCGCTGGCACACAGCACTCCGTCAGCATCAGTAAGATCCATTTTGACGACCACTATATTTTTCCCGGCCCTGATCACTTCGGCAGCGCAGTACATGTTGCCCTTCTTCACTGGTTCCAGAAAATTGACCTTCAATTCTATTGTGACCTGATTCTTGCCGGTGTTGACCGTGGCGGTGGCCGTGCCACCGGCCGCATCCATCAGCGTGCATATCGCACCGCCGTTGACTATACCGCCGTGTCTGAGAACACGATCGCTGCCCGGCAGCATCAGTTTGGCGTGCCCCTTTTCCATTTCAAGGACCTGAACGTCGAGGCTCCGCAGATAAGGATCTCCTCGTATTATTGAAGCGATTGAGCCGAATATGCCACTGTCTTCCTTGCGATCCATGAAACCGGAAAACACAATACGCATAAAAGGTTTGATGCCCGGGAAACAATCGCGCCGGCTCCGCAGGCCTCGTTGACCGGTTGCTCATGCACGTCAGTTCAATAGCCTCGAGAGAACATAGTGCAAAATGCCGCCGTGCGTGTAGTATTCCACCTCTATCTCCGTATCTATGCGCACGTCGAGAGTGGTACTTTCCACGCTGTGGGTTTTAGCGTTACTGAACGACAGTTTTGCCTTTGCCCTTGGCGTCAGCCTGTCCGGCAGTTCTATTGTCACCGTTTCCGCAACGTCGATGTCGAGCGACCGCACGTCTTCCCCGGGGCTGAACTGAAGCGGAAGTATGCCCATGCCAATGAGATTACTCCTGTGAATTCTTTCGAATGATTTTGCTATGACCGCATTGACTCCGAGAAGTTTCGGTCCCTTTGCCGCCCAGTCGCGCGAGCTGCCCGTGCCGTACTCCGCACCTGCGAACACGACCAGCGGAACGCCTTCATCTCTGTATCTGAGGGATGCATCGAATATTGTCATTTTTTCTCCGTCCGGGAAGTGACGCGTGAAGCCTCCTTCGACGCCTGGAACCAGAAGGTTCCTTATACGTTTGTTGGCAAATGTTCCCCTGACCATGACCTTGTCGTTTCCACGCCTCGCCCCGTAAGTATTGAAATTCGCCGCAGCGACTCCTCTGGAAATCAGATATTTTCCGGCCGGCGTTTCCGGTGAAAATGCACCAGCCGGAGAAATGTGATCGGTTGTGACAGCATCACCGAATACCGCGAGCACCCTTGCATCGCTTATTCTGATTCTCAACCGCGCCACCTGCTGCCCGACTTCCGTGAAGAAGGGCGGAAGCTGTATGTACGTGCTTTCGTCGTCCCAGGCATAGAGCGTCCCTTCCGGAGCCCGGAGTTTGTTCCATTCATCGTTTGCAGTGTCCACATCGGAATAGCGCTGCCTGAACATTTCGGGCGTAAGCGCCAGAGAAAGTGCCTTCCGTACTTCCTCATTTGAAGGCCATATGTCGCGGAGGTAGACCTTTTCCGCACCACCTCTGGAAAGAGGGTCTCTAGTGAGATCGGTGAGAACGGTTCCGGCAATGGCGAACGCCACCACGAGCGGCGGCGACATCAGGTAATTTGCCATCACATCGCCGTGAATGCGCGCTTCAAAGTTCCTGTTGCCGGAAAGAACGCTTGCGACAGACAGCTTGTTTTCAGTAATGGCCGCGGATACCGGTCCCGGAAGCGGTCCGCTGTTTCCTATACACGTCGTACAGCCGTATCCGACAAGATAGAAACCGAGTTTCTCCAGCGGTTCCATGAGACCGGCTCTCTGCAGATAATCGGTCACAACCCTGGATCCAGGTGCAAGGCTCGTCTTTACCTTCTTTTCAACTTTCAGCCCCCTCTCAACAGCATTCCTGGCAAGAAGGCCAGCAGCGATCATGACTTCCGGGTTGCTGGTATTTGTGCAGCTGGTTATTGCCGCGATCACGACATCTCCGTCTGAGATGGTGGTGTTTACCCCGGGCGGATATTCAATGCCTACGCTGCCCTTGCCCAACCGCTTCTCCTGCATCAGACTGGCATTCCGGCCGGAATCCGCAACGGCCGCAGAGCGTTGTACCGTAGGGAAGGAACTCAGGAAATTTGCACCAATATCGGCGAGATCGATTCTGGATTGCGGAAGTTTCGGTCCCGCTACACTTGGCCTGACTGCTGACAAATCCAATTCCATTGTGCTGCTGTACTTCACTTTTGAATAATCAATGACATCAAAGGCCTGCAGACGGCAATACTCTTTCACGATGGAAATATGGTCTTCAGCTCTGGCCGTGAGCCTGAGATAATCCAGCGTCTTCTCGTCGATGGGGAAGAGCGCTATTGTAGCACCGTATTCCGGACACATGTTGGTGAGCGTCGCACGGTCCGGTATGCTGAGATTTGCTATACCGGGCCCGTAAAATTCCACGAATTTGCCTACCACTTTGTGTTTACGCATCAGTTGTGTAAGCGTGAGCACGACGTCTGTTGCGGTCACACCCTCATTCATTCTGTTGACAACATGGACGCCAACGACTTCAGGCTGCGCGAAAGTGACCGGCTGATTGAGTGTCGCTGCCTCGGCCTCGATACCACCGACGCCGAAGGCCAGCACACCTATTCCGTTAACCATCGTTGTGTGCGAATCGGTGCCGACGAGCGTATCCGGATACGCCATCTCCACGCCTCCCTGAGATCGCACTGTTACGCAGGTGGCCAGATACTCAAGATTCACCTGGTGCACGATGCCCAGCGAGGGGGGCATGACTCTGAGGTTATGGAATGCGGTTGCTGCCCATTTGAGAAACAGGTAACGCTCATGGTTTCTCTTGAACTCGATTTCCCTGTTGAGCACGAACGACTCGGAAGTGCCGAAAGAGTCGACCTGAACTGAATGGTCTATCACAAGGTCTACAGGCACCTGCGGCTCAATCAGTCCTGGATCCTTTTCAAGCTTCTTTACAGCATCCCTCATCGCCGCCAGATCGACGATAGCTGGAACGCCCGTGAGATCCTGCATGAGAACTCTGGCAACCTTGAATGGAACTTCGACATCTGCAGGGGAAGTGGCGTTCCAGTTTGCCAGCGCTCTGACGTCACGCTCGGTTACGGCCTTGCCGTCCATGTTTCTTAACAGCGATTCCAGCACAATTCTTATTGAGAGCGGAAGAGTGGAGACAGGCCCGATGCCTGCCTCTTCGAGGGCCGGCAGGGAATAATAATGCAATGTCCTGCCACCTGAGCTGAAAGTTCTGAGTGTGCCCCATTCGTTGTGAAGACCCGCATCCTTTGAACGGCTGGACGTCATGGGGGTGAGTAAAGTCAATAACGATTAATGCTTTTCGAAATTTGGCGGTGCAAGGAAAGAGACATGATGTTGTTAAGGTGCGAATGCCTTCCGCATGCCTTTGAATGGTTCAATTGCCGCATTCCTGCTTCGCTGCACATGAGGAAGGACAGCGGCGTTACAGGTGTCAGATGCCGGAATCGCACTGGAGCCACCAGGGAGATTTGAACTCCCGGCCTGCTGATTGCCTGCATCAGATACAAGTCAGCCGCTCTACCGCCTGAGCTATGGTGGCGCCGATTGCACAATTCACAGATGCCATATAAAAGCGATGCTGTGCTGCCAACAAGTCGCAGTATCAGGACAGTGGGCTTCAGCCCGCAATGGAGGTAACCTCCTGAGCCTGCCCTGGGCATATCGAAGATATGCGCTCAGATTCACCTGTAGGCAAACTGTGCACGAATGCATTATATATGTTGAGAAGAAGATTTTCTTTAACGAACGAGCAGATGCGTCCGGCTAAACGGGGATCGTAAAGGGATGACAATTACATTCATGAAAAGCGTGCCACTGAAGAGGGGGCTATCACATCTGGCTCGCTGGTGGCTCCCGGTGGCCGCCATCATTTCATCACTAATCGCATTGTCAATCGTGAATGTGTTGGGGATTTTACTGCACGGAACACAGCTTGAGACGGAAATATATCTTGTGTCAACTGTATATTTCATGACGACAGCATCAGTATTGACGGTTTCATACTGGCTGAGATATGGTCAGACCGGATTCCGCCAGGATGCAGTTGTTTCGGTTGCATTTTTCCAGTTATTCCTGGTGTCGGCATTCATGCGATTTTATTCTCTTACAGTTATTTCCAACATACTGATTCCGAACATTGCAACCGAAACCTTAGTAATTCTTGCCGTTGGTATTCCCCGGACTGTAACACGGAAGCGATTCGGACGTAAACAACTGATTTTGCTGCTTCTGGGACCGTCGCTTACATCGCTTGCGTTTCTCATTTTATTATTGCTCAGTCCAGTCCACTATCTCTATTCCGCATCTAAAACCACGGCCGATCTGTCCGTACACATTGTCGCAATAGTTGCAGCCATGATTGTGGTTCTTGAAATCAGACGCCTGCACATTGTCCAGTTCAGCAAGAGTCTGACTGGCCTGTGCATTTTTGCCGGACTGCAGTCTACAGGAATTGTACTCCACCTTCTGTCCGGTGTCACGTTCGATAATGCATGGTGGCTTTCAAGCATCTTCATCTGGCTGTCTATGCTCTTTGTGGCTTGGGGCATGCTTCAGGATTACAGGTGGTTCAACAGAGATCTGAGAGGCGCGTTCAAAATCATACGTGACGGACACAGCACGCTGTCTTCAATGACGCAGAGAGAGCATGCAAGCAGTGTGATTGAGCTTATTCCGACTGTGTTTGAACAATCATCGGTATTCTGTTACACGTCGATGAACGGCATTGACTGGGAGCTTGAACTGGAGGCCATGTCATACAGCGTGCCTATGGCAAAGATGCCGGGATTGCTGAATCTCACAGACAGTGTCTCTGTACTGTCGGAGACGGATGTGACCATATCCTCTTCCCAGAATTCTGATACTGCGAGTAAACTCATGGCTGCATCCGGAGTTCCATATATTTCGGTCATCGCGAAGGCGCCCAACGGCAGATATCACATGGTGGGTATGAGGGAAAGAGACAGAGTGTGGTGGGAGAGGGCCGAAATAACGATGCTGCGCTCGATAGCCACAGGAATAGGCTTCCTTGCATTTCAGAGAGAAACTTCGGTCAGGCAGTCAAGAACGGTGACTCAGCTTCTGTCGATGATTCACGCAACAGATACGCTGTTTTCCTTATCTGAAACAGATGATCTCTATGACGCTTCAGTCAGACTGGTTTCGGACGGACTCGGGTTTGAAAATGTGGCCGTCTGGAAAGTCGAAGGCAATAACATGATTCTGCAGAGCATGGCGTGGAAAGACAGGGACCTCGGCATAATGAAGAAAGGAGCTGAATTGCCGCCCGGACGCGGCATGATCAGTCAGGTCGCACAAACCGGTGTTGCCATGCTTGCCAATGACGTGAAATCCGAGCAGACTTATTTTGACCCTGCCGGCTCCGGAACGAAGAGTGAATATGACGCACCAATAATACATCATGACAAAGTCGTGGCCGTCCTGGATATCCAGTCAAATGCGCTAAATGCATTCAACAGACTGGACACCGAAGTTATAAATTCCATGACCAGGCTGCTGTCCGTTGCAATAGAAACCAATGCACTGAAAGACGGCTTGACCATGCAGAGGAATCTGGCTGAGGCAAGAGCCGGACTGATTTCGCACGATTTGCGAAACATATTCCAGCCCATACGGATTTACATGCAGCTTCTTATGATCGATTTGTCGAAAAACAGCACTGTCGGGGCGAACGATGTCGATTACATCAGGAAGACGTTGATGTCCATTGATACTGCAACAAGCTTTCTTGAAAATACGCTGAAAATAATGAAATTGAAGGCAGGATCTATTGCCTCCTCGACCGAGCTCAACTTGAGCAGGATTGTCGAGGAATCTGCGAATCTGATAAAGCTCAACTTCGGCTCAAAGAACATAAACTTCAAATTTGATATTGCCGAGGATGCCGTTCTGGTAAAGGGGAACAGCCTGTTTGGTGAGATCTTCTCGAATCTGTTCTCTAATTCCGCCAAGTATTGCACCGGTTCAGCTGTCGAGATTGTCGTAAAAGCCGAAAGACTCAACAACGGAAGTGAACACATAGTCAGAGTGATGGTATCTGACAACGGCGGGGGCATTTCGCCAGATCGGCGCGAAACGTTATTCCACAGATTCGACACGGCTGCAAAAGGCACTGGTCTCGGTTTATCTCTTGTCAGGGAGATTGTCGAGAGTGTCGACGGGAAAATCCATGCAGAGGAACGTGTTCCCGGGGACTACACGCAGGGAACGACGTTTGTCATTGATCTGAAGTCACCAACCTGACCTGTGACCTGCTCCTTCATCACCGGTGCGGATTGCGGATATATGCCCGGAGTCCAAAGTCATTTCACCCGTTTGCAGCTCAGAAGTTTCTTTTTCGCTGAGCTTCCTCACGGAGACACCATCACCCAATATAGCGCTGTTGCCGTATGGATCGTCTATTACCAGATGGAATTTTTCGCGACCTTCTCGCATTCTCTCTATCTTGCCTAGCAGGGCCGAGCATCGCTCATAGACATCCAGTTCGGAATCGGAACTGACAAGTTTAACAACCTCGACTATTCTGTCCAGCACTCCTTCCACATTTGAGACGAAACTATCTGATGCGGCGGCAGGTTCTATCACTGCGCCTATTTCAGGCACTCTGATCGTTCCGGAATTAGATCTGAGGACCCTCGAGTTCAACAATTCAGCCGTATTTACGAAGAGCTCGCATCTCGTGGGACCTCTGTTTTCAAGCATGATCACATCCGAATGCCTGAAGCCGCACGAGGTGCAGAGATGTGTCATCTGAAGCGCATTTCCGAAATGCGGAAGACGCAGCGTAACTGAAATGTTCAAAACATTCTTCTCTCCGCACACATGACATGGTATATCCAGCCTGGTTTCCATCGGTTCACCCTCGTGCAGGGTGGCATTGCGATCGACATCATTGTCCGGAAGCCCTTTTTCCGTCATTCAATATATTGTAGAGATGCGCCGGATACTTAAACTGGAGTGAACCGGATTCATCGCGAATTCAACCGGTTCAGGCATGCACGACGAATATATCGCTCCGCTCCAGGGCCATTACATATCGGCTGAAGCCGACGCATGCGGCACGCTCAGCATTCGATAAATTCCCTTGGAGCGTCGGTGAGTATTTTCACACCGTTAGGTGTTATCACGACGTCGTCTTCAATTCTCACGCCGCCGAAACCCTGAATATACGCACCCGGCTCGACAGTGACTACCATGCCCGGTTCCAGTTTCTCCTTCCCCCTGGGCCAGAGGACAGGCTGACCATCATGCACCTGCATGCCAAGACCGTGACCGAGGCTGTGTATGAATGTTCCCTTGAACCGGGAATCATCTATAACCTTTCTTGCAGCGGCGTCAGCCTGCTTTCCGGTTACGCCCGCCTTCATGACAGAGAGCGCACTCTTCTGTGCCTCCAGCACGGTGTTGTACAGCTCCCGCTGTCTGCTGTTTGCCTTGCCGTAAACGAATGTCCTGGTGATATCAGAACAGTAACGCTGATACGTGCCGCCGAAGTCTGCGAGAACGAAGCTGCCCTTCTTCAGCCTGACGCCTCCTGGGGAGTAATGCGGTATGGCGCTTGTTCTGCCGAACGAAACAATAGGCGGGAACGAAGGACTTTCGCTGCCTTCCTCGTAGAGCGCCACAGATATAGACGAGGACAGTTCCCTTTCAGTCATTCCATCTTTCAGCATCTCCGGTATGCTGGCGGCAACCTTTGATGCGATTCTGCACGAAACGGAGAGGCGCCTGAGCTCATGCTCGTCCTTCACCGCCCTGCATTGTGATATCGCCTTGCTGCAGTCAACGATCTTTCCCCTGAAATTCTTTCTGACACGTCTGTAACCGTCATGCGTGAGGGCTGGAAAATTCATGCCTATGCTGCCGAATCCCGAGAGTTTGCGCCGAAGACTGGAATCGAACTCGTCAGCGCCTTTTGCGACGGTGACCGATGCATCGGTCCCGGAGAGTGCGCTAGCTTCGAGAGGCGATGTTATGACACTCAGCTTTTTCTTCTCGATTATTAAAGCCGAACCTTCAAAAACACCGGAATCCGCCTGGACGAAATACCTGAAGTTCTGATCGACATGCGTATCGTGACCATTGACTATGACGACAGCGTCTGTCCTGTCGCCGATGAACTCAAACAGTCTTGCATTCCTGCTCTTCATGTCCAGTCAATGGAGATTGTGATATAAATTGTTACCAGAACTTAAAACGGCACGTTTAACATATCGCAGCAGCTACCTCAGCCTGTGAGATACAGGCTCCTTGAACATACTGCCGACATACGGATTGAAGCCTTCGGAAAAGACATAAATGAGATATTCGAAAACTCTGCGTACGCACTGTTTGACCAGATAACAGACATAGGAATTGTCCGGAAAAAGGGAACTGAATCCATAACACTTGAGGCAGGCTCACAGGATACGCTGCTCGTAGACTATCTGAGCGAACTTATATTTCTCTGCAGTACGATGCATTTCCTCTTTTGTGATTTCTCAGTCAGGGTGAATGGACTCCGGCTGTCTTCCACCGTAAAAGGTGAGAAAATCGACAGGCGAAGACATGTGCTGAAGGATGATGTGAAGGCGGTGACATACCACATGCTTGAATTAAATATTGATAAGGGTTACGCACGTTTCATAATAGATGTCTGAGGCATCACGATTATGTCATCAATGAAGGCAACAGCCGTTGCTCACCCAATGCAGGGACTTGTGAAATACCATGGTCTGAAAGATGAAAAATTGCGTCTTCCTTTCCATGATTCCATCTCCGTGGCAACGGCACCGATAACGACCACCACCACCATAGAATTTGGCGAATCTGACCAGGACAGTGCTGTGATAGACGGGAAGAAGGCCGGTGGCAGATCATTTGAGCGCGTGCTGAGCGTCGTCGACCGTGTCAGAGAGATGGCATCAATAGAGGAGCATTTCAGAATAGTATCCGTGAGTGATTTCGAATCAGGCATAGGACTCGGTGCATCCGCCTCGGGATTTGCAGCTCTTGCAACTGCTGCGTGCACTGCCGCGGGACTCAAACTCGATACCGATCGCGTTTCGGCAATCGCCAGACTAGGCGCAGGCTCCGCTTCCAGATCTGTCGCAGGCGGTTTCGCCAGATGGTACAAGGGCAGCGGGGATGATGACAGCATTGCCAGATGTATCGCCGGACCGGAAGATCTTCAGATGGGCATTGTGGTTGCCATAGTGAAAACTGTCAAACAGACAGAGGATGCGCACGCGGAGGTCCTGCATTCACCCTTGTTTCAGGGACGGCTCGCGTATCTGGACGGGGCGCTCGATGAGATGGAGAAAGCAATAAGAGCGGGCGATGTTGACGGGATAGGCAGGATTGCCGAAAGAGATACGCTCGTTCTTCACGCCGTAACCATGACTGGGCCCGGCGGTATGCTGCTGTGGAAACCGGACACGTTGAAAGTAATCGAGGAAGTGCGTGCAATGAGAAAGGATGGGCTGAGCGCCTACTTTTCCATAGATACAGGCGCGACGGTATACATCAACTCCCCTGAAGGCGAATCGGCAGAAGTGGAAAAGAGAATCAGGGAAATCGGAATAGAGACCATACGGTGCAGCGTTGGCGGACCGAGCAGAATCATCGGCAGGCATCTATTTTGACGTTCTCTTCCTGTCGACAGACTTCTGTTTCCTGATTGCTTCATCAAGTGTGTATTCGCCCGTGGCAACAGACTTTGCCATGGTTCTGGATATTGTTGTAAGACCGCCGCTTGAAAGTCTGCTCCTGCGCTGTATGTTTCTGATTTCACCGTCTGTAGGAGAGAGTTCAGGCAGCTCACTGAGACTGATACCCGGTGTTCCGGCGATGATGGCTGCTGCCTCGCCGTCCGAACCGGCAATCCTGCTCGTACTCTTCTCATCAACAATCTCCACGGAGTGGCATGTGGACCAGACGGAACGGATGATTCTGTTTCTGTTTGTCGGATCGCCGTTTCCTATGCGGACGAGAACACGCCTGACGCCAACCAAGGAGGATATAACGCGCGTAAAGCGCGAAACGTCTTCGGGTGACGAAGCGCTTGTGACAGCTATTCGCTTCCCTGCGGAATAAATGGCTATGCCCGGCCTCTCACCCGGATCTATACCTACAACAGCCCGGATCTTCCAGTTGACAAGGCCACCCTGTATGAGCCACGCCTTTGCTGAGCATTCCTCTGCATCACCGTAAATGATAAAACGTCTCCCCTGGATGGAAACACCGGACAGTCCCTTCTTCACTATTATGCCCGCTTCCCGGGGTATGCCGGCGTCGTTTTCTGCCTGATAGAAATGCAATCTGAGCTCAAAGAAGCGCCTTGAAACATCGTATGAAAAACGGAAATCATCAGAAACTATGCAAATGGGCTGATATTCCGCTTTCAAGCCGTGATGATGCGTCTGAACGGCTCTGTCGGCATGCGCCAACTCCGGTCTGCGGGCTAAGGCAGGATATTCCACTCTCCGCTACAGTTTATTGATGTGCCGATAAATAAACAAGATGCTTCCAGCGGCTGATGTGCCACGGTCACGAAGATGTATGCCGACTCTTCACTTGTATGCGAAGGAACGAAGGGGCCCTCCGCCGAGTATGGTGCCGCCAATGGAACGTGCGCGAATCATTCCCCTCAGCGGTATGCCTGCAATCTCGTTAAGGCTGCTCTTATTTACCATCACAACGGCCATTACCGGCTCTCCGCCGGATGCCTTGACGTCATTAATCGCAAACTCCATTGCGTGCCCGGTAGACAATACATCGTCAACGAGTATGACACGCTTTCCGGCTGTTGCCGCATAATTGGAACTGAAGGCACCGACAGATTTTCCTCTTTCCGGCGGAGGGCGGTAGACGATAATCTCGAGTCCCATTATTTCAGCCATGGACAGGGCGAACGGCACCCCGTTTATAGCTATGCCTGCAACGGCGTCCGCAGGTTTGCCCTGCTTCGTTATCTCCTCCTGCGCTATGTCGGCAAGAATCTCCGACGCCAGCCTCATCCTCTTCGGACTCACACCGACTGAACGCCAGCCGATTTTCACGTCAGATGGCGGAAGCGTTCCTTCCAGTCCTTCTTCAAGCAGATAACCAACGGTGTCAGGACTCAGATGCAGCTCATCTCCTATTTCCATGGGCTTAAGGCCCTTCCTGTGCAATTCCATCGCCCTGGAAGCAAGTTCCTTCACGTCCACCATTATGAATCCTCGGGCCAAATATTCAGTGCCAATGTATTTAATTGTAACGTGCCACCTGTCTGACTTTGTATTCGCACCGGTGCGCATCAGCAGCGGGACAGCGCCACAAGCACATCCGAAGTGCTCCTTACTCTTCCCATCCTCGGAAACGTCGTGCGCATGGCAAGACGGTGTTCCTCTTCGGATCTTGCAGCCATGGCGTCTTCAACGAATATCTGGTTGAATCCGAACTCGTATGCGAATCGCGCCGTGCTCTCGACACCTATGTTCGTCGATATGCCGCACAGCACGATTGTATCGATGCCCCTCCTTCTCAGCTGCATTTCAAGTTCCGTGCCGTAGAATGCGCCCCACTGTCTCTTAGTGATGACAACATCCTCCTCCATGGGACCGAGTTCTGGAACAATGTCGGCCCAGCCGGAAGGGAAGCTTTGAGCCGCAGGCGGCTGGGCATCGCTTTCCGGCGTGAGGCCGAGAGGCTGGCCGGGCATAACTCGGACGAGGAACACAGGCATCTTCTTCTTTCTGAATTCATTTGCAATCGTGGCAGCGTTTGCGATGACTTCACCGGAACCACGCGGGAATACAGGTATTGAGGTGATACCTTTCTGCAGATCTATGACCACAAGGGCAGTCCTGCTGGCAGCAATGTTTGTTTCTGGCATATTATTCAGCACTTCCGCAATTTTCAGAGAGTCCCTTCCCATTCCCGCTTGAATCTGTCAATGTATGCTAGCATAAAATCATGTCTTTCCACGGCCAACTGCCTAGCAGTTTCAGTGTTCATCATATCCTTCAGAAGCAGCAATTTTTCATAGAAATGGTTAATCGTGTGACTCCTGCTTCGCTTGTACTCTTCAAAGGTCCGGTGCATGTGGGGTTTTACCGACGGGTCGTATATCTCCCTCTCCATCCTGCCACCGTATGCAAAAGCTCTTGCTATGCCTATCGCCCCTATGGCGTCCAGCCTGTCAGCGTCCTGCACGATTTTGCCCTCCAGCGTGGATGGGATCGTGCTCGTGCCGCTTCCCTTGAACGACACTTCGCTGATTGCAGTGCACACGTTCCGGATGGTCTCTTCAGGCACTCCGAGCCTTCTCAACCATTCTTCGGCTTCCCTGGAACCTGCAGCAGCATCTCCGCCGTTGAACTTCCAGTCGGAAATGTCATGCAGCAGCGATGCGAGCTCCACAACATATGTGTTCACGCCTTCCTCTGCAGAGGCAATTAGTGCGGCGTTTCTCCTGACTCGCAGAACATGCCACCAGTCATGTCCGGAGCTCTCTCCGCAGAGCCTGTTCCTGACCATCGCTTCCGTCCTGTCCAGCACGTTCCGCTCAGCCTCATCCTGCATCAGCAGCACCATCCGCCTCATCGCCTGCACACATGACTGCCTTTCCCCTGCCGGCGTTAATCCATGGAAACAGCATCGTCATAACTTTAAATAATGCCCCCTATTTCACAGATGCGCATGGCCGGGGTGGGGTAGCGGTATCCTGTGGGACTGTGGATCCCTAGACCCGGGTTCAACTCCCGGTCCCGGCCCGCCAACTCATTTTCTGGGTTTGGGTCTTCTCATGTAAATCAGGAAGAAGGCAACGCTCGCAAGAATTATGCCTGAAATCAGCAGATCGTCAATCATGGTAAACGTGCTGGACGGTATGTACAGAGTGACGGTAGTCCGGCTGGCACCGTTTGAAAACAGAAGCGTCCCGTTGTGATCTATAACGAGCGTAATGTAGTGAGTCCCGGGAGAGTATGAATAAGCAATCCAGTCGAACGTGATGTTTGTCTCATTGTGGGCAGCAATACTCACAGTCTGAGACTGGACAAATACGCCATCCACATACATGGAAACCGGAACGTTGTGCACTCCCACATTGCCGTTGTTGACAATAGGAACGATGATTACTATCGGGTGCACAACAGTAATGAGGAATGACTGTGACTTGTTTACAGTAACGCTTCCTGCAGCATAGGACGCGTTAACGACGATCGTCATGACGCCCGAACCGGAGGTGGCGGTTATGTTTATCGGAAATACACCGGTTGGACTCTTTCCTGACGATGGACTCACGCTGGATCCGGTGATATTCGAGGCGTGCACTGTTGCCGAATAGGAATAGTTGAATGACGTGGAGCCGGACGGGCCCCCCGAGAGATTTAGATAGTACTGTGAAGTCGAGCCGTTGGCCACCAGAGAGGGTCCGGCCAGGTAGACGTTAAGCGGTGCTGAACTGTTCTGATATGCAGGTATGGCCATTACCGCCCCGGAAAGCGATGGCATGAGCAACAGCAATGCTGCCAAAGTGAGAAGAAACTTTTTCATCTGATCAGCCTCTTCCTTTTTGCCATGTAGATATCGGCTATGACTATAGCCGCCAGTATGAATATGATGATCCCTCTCTTTGACGTAAACAGAGGCGGAGGAACAACCGATGCGCCATGCCCGCTGACCGAGATGCCGCTGAGCGACACGACGGGATTAGGCAGACTTATTGGCACCGACATGGAGCTTGATTTGTTTGTGTTTGTGTTGACGATGTAAACTCCTATCGGCACGACGTTAGGAGTGTCAGAACTGTTTGCTGTCAGTGTGATAGTTATAGACTGATTCTGTCCGGCAGAAAGAGAAAACGATGTCGAATTGTGGTTAAACGGTCCTGATAGTGCTGTGGATATGCCGCCCGTCCATCCCTCTTTCAGCAGTTCAGCATAATTGCTGATGGAAACGACGAAACTGGCTGGCGCATTCCCGTTGTTGTAAACGGCCAGGTTGACGGAGAACACCCTGCCCGGTTCTTCACGTGCATAATAGGAAATTTTGCCGTTGAAGGAGTAGAAGGTTGGAACGCTCAGGCTGACCTTTACTGTGTCTGATGAAACAGTGAGATGCGGCGAATATGCCTGTATGTATACCGAGGAGTTTCCGCCGCCTACGGCAGCCGATGTGAACATAATGCCCTTGACGACAGCGGAGGAATTGCTGCCCGTTCCAAGCGACAGGAATGCAGGACTGAAGGAGCCGTACCAGCCGTTCGTCACAACACCCATGCTGAGCGTTATCGGGACATCACCTGTATTGTTGACCAGAACGGTTACTTCGGAAAAACCGCCCGAGCCTCCGTTCTGCTGACTGGAAAGAACCTTCATGCTTATCGAATAGACAGTTTTGAGATTCATTGTAATGGGCACATATGCCGGTGAACCAAGCGTAAGGTTTCCTGCATATTCATAGTAATAAGTGGTGCCATGCGACTTCATTGAGTAAGATGCGAAGACCGCATATTTGCCTGCAGGCATGGGGACGGAATACGCACCGTTGACAGCCACAGCGCTTATCGATGAAGCGTTCGACATGAATGTGACCTGTGCACTGACCGGGCCTATGCCCGATACGGACAGTGAGCCTGTCACGTTGTATGAAGTGTGGAGAACGGGATTGAGCACCATGGACGTTCCCTGAACGACCTGTATCGTGGTGTAATTTGAACCGGTGTAACCGGTGGAGAGGACACGCACGTGATAGCTTCCGGGCTGCAACGAGGCTGAGAAGGAGCCGTTGACAGCTGTGGTGACGTTGAATGTGTCCGATGTATTGGATGATGCAGTAAATTCAATATTTGACTGTGCGCCGGTGCCGTAGAACCAGGACACCGTGCCGGTGACGGAGCTGTTATCACTGTGCAGTGTCGCGTTTATAGGCACGAAGGTCGCAGAGGTCAGAGATACTGTTGCTTCACCATAATACACGACATATTTCTGACCCGGAGTAGAGGAAGTGGTGGAGTAAGTTATGTTGATCGAGTAGCTGGAGGAAGGCAGGCTTACCGTAAATGTGCCGTTAGACTGCACAGCAGCCGTTATGTTGGCGCCGGTTGACTGCTGTGTAACGGTGACTGTTTCAGACGAGGAGAGCGGCGAACCCTGATAATATGCCGCGCCTGACAGGTTTACTGCAGAAGTCAGGTTCATCTGAAACGCCCTTCCGCCATTGAGAGTGATACGGTCAAGGAACACATACACTCTGCCGGATACAGAGGCATAAGCATAGAGTACATAAGATCCGGACGGCAGGAATTCATGCGTGCCGTTCGCAAAACCGTCAGCCGCTATGGGCTGAGAAAGCGTACTGCCGAATATATCCAGTCTCGTAAGGGGGGTGCTGCCGTTCAAACCCGAGCCGGCTGGGTAATCAAAAGACAGTGTGAGATTATAGAGCGCCTGGATCGAAACATTATGGGAGAGTGGGCTGCCCACAGGAACATTCAGTGTGCCGGTACCAGCCGTCGTCTCATAGTGCACGCTGGAATTGTTGTAGCCCGTAAGAACAATGCCGTATGAACCCGGAAGCAGAGAGTCGGAATAACCTCCATTTTTTACCGCAACAGTAGAATTCGAAGTGTAATTGGAGGCCAGCGGAACAAAAGTCACCTGTATGCCGGACGGCAGAGACGTCTGTGATGCAATGTTGCCGCTTACAGCAACCTCTGCCGGCTGCAATACCAGATTAACCGACGTATTCGAACCCTTTCCTGTCTGGAAAGTGTGCGAAATCATACCGAATGCAGAAACAGAAAGGCTGTATGAATTACCGTATGGGAGATAGAGCGAGAAGCTTCCGGCGGAGCCGGTATAGTAATGATAGGTTATACCGTTAAAATCAACTGCCATGTCTGCCCCGGATATGCCGCGATTCGGACCGGTTGTGTTGGAGCTCAAGGTCCCGGCAAACCGCAGGGAGGGGGACTCGGCTATGTTCATGGTCATTGCGCTCGCGGAGGCGGTGAACTGCCCCATGAATGCGCCGCCCGGGTTCTGAGCCCACATATTGTAAGTGCCCGATGGCACCGCAAGCGAGTAATTGCCGCTGCCGTCCGAGCGGAATGCCATGGATGCACCACCGTTCTGGACGAGTATCAGTGCAAAGGAGGCAGGCACTCCGTCATTCTGTTTCACAACTCCCGAGACACTGTGCGCAGAAGTCAAAAACAGATTCTCACTGAGATTCTGTCCCGGCGCCACGGATATTGACTGCAGAAGCACGTACTTTGCACCATTGAGGTAATAAATGGAGTAGGCCGTGTAGTTGCCCGAACCTATAGTGACGTTATATTGACCGTTGTCGCCGGTCGTAATGACATAAGGCAGGGAGTTGCCGGAATTGGCATAGAAATAGAGTTTTGCAAACGCAGCACCCGAACCGTTGATGAAAACGTTCCCGTCAATGTGTGATTCTGACGAAGCGGTGATGTCCACACTTGTCGTGTTGAAGCTGCGGACATAAGCGTCGTATATGCCCGAAACTGTACCGCCGGAAGTGATCGAAACTGTGTAGTTCCCCTGCGGCAGACCTACCGCCGAGTATGAGCCGTTGGAGGTTGATGAAGTCGTTTCAGTTAGGCCGTTCCTGACGCCCGCTACAGTTATTGAAACGCCTGCCGCCGGCGCACCGCCGCCGAATCTGACATAGCCTCCAATTGCGCCGGGATAAACAGGCAGATTCTGCGTGCTGTTTGAGGCATAATTAACAGTCGTCTGATTCTGAGTGGTTATTGTGGAATTACCCTTCAGAATGGAGAACTGATATATTCCGGGGAGGACGGCTGAGAAGTCGTAATGACCGTTACTGGCGGGTGCAGTGAAAGACTGACCCGTTGTGGTGTTCGTTATCCTGACCGTCGCATTCTGGAACAGTCTGCTGACACCGGGGTTGAACGTTCCGGTCCTGTTGTTGTCATAGAAGACGTATCCGCTCAGCGAAGTGGCCTGGAGCGTCATTGTCTTTGCCGCAACGTTGAACGCGGGAAGACCAGTGGTGGTGTTGAGCGCCGGACTGCGCATTGCCTGGTTGTATGAAATATTGTACGTCTGCTCGCCAAAGAACTGTCCGATGCCGGCGACCCTTGCTGAAGGAGAGGACAATGAACCGGTTGAGAATACAACTGTATCATTGCCGGGAGGAGCAATGAGCGAGTATTTTCCCTGCGCATTTGTATAGGTTATATCGTGCGGTATACCCCATTCGTCAAGCATGGTTACCCTGACGCCTGCAGCTGGATTTCCATTGTTTAGCAGAACCGTCCCGTTCACGTATGCGCCCGGGTAATACTGCATTATGACTATTCCGTTGCCGTAATCACTTTGCGGGCTGAGATCTATGGTGTAATTCTGATTATTCGGATCCTTCTTAAGCAGCTTCAATGCCGTTGAGACATCTATTGCCTTCCAGGAATTCGGGTGATCCCTGACAAATTGTATGGGATAAGGATTGAAATAGGCAGTTCTGTACGCCATGAAGAAATGTGACATCATCCACCCCGGCAGCGGCTGGAGATTCTGGAGTCCGGGGGTTGATACGAAGCTGCCTGTCAGACCCGGGAGTCCCTGAAGACCGCCCTGTCCCGTGAGGTCATAACCGCTGTATCCCATGAAGAATCTGTAAAGCGTCATGTTGTAGAACATCGGCTGATAATTTATCGAGTATGAAGATACCTGTGTGTTTGGTGGAAGATTCTGGATTGGATAACTAAGTCCGGTAACCGTCGAGGCAGTCAGTGTGTAATAGTTATAGGGTATGTTGTAAACGCTCGGGCCGATGATTGGTCTTCCGCCCAGGAAGGCAGGGGCGTAGAATACACCGGTGTTGGTTGCGCTGAACGGAAAGAGTCTTGTGTCCACAGAGAAGTAACCAATAAAATAATGCGTCAGCTGTGACAGTTGTCCATAAAGCTGCACAGAATTGTTTAGACCTATCTTGGAAAGTGTAGCCATCAGCACTGCCCACATGACATTTGGCGGAGTCACGCTATTTGCAAACGGGCCGTAAACCTGGGGGTTTGCAAGCACTGTCTGAGTGTATTTTGCCGGATTGGCGTATACTGAGAGAATATAGGAACTGTTGATGCCATAACTGTTCAGCAGCGTGGTTATGTTGGAAGGCAGCGTATTACCGTAATCCTTGAAGACTCCATACATAACTCTGGCGGAGAGGAGCGATATCAGCTGTGTCTGATTCTGACTGAAAAGAACTGCCGATGCAACGTGATATCCCTGCTGGAAGTCGTCGGCAACCGTCGGTACTCCCGCCTTTGTAATTACGGCACTTCCATAATCCCACCAGCTCAGGTAGGCAGGCCGCTGCCAGGACGGTTCAATGCCTGCAGTCTGGTTGTGCAGCCACTCCCAGGCGGCCGGGAAATAGTCATTCTGTGTCGATAGACTGTACCCAAAACCACCGAAATAATATGGACTGCTTCCGTTGTTGGTATAACCTGCCGGCCTGAGAAAAGACGGAAGTATGTTGTATACCTGCGAGTTGAGACTCTGTTTGGCTGTCGTGGGCGTCGCAGCATCTATTCCTGTCCAGACAACAGGGAGTACGATCAGAAACGCTACGAACAGTGTGACAACGATGTGTTTCAGCTTGATGCTCTTCTTAGCTCCGCTCCACGAGAAGCCGAACGTGTCGAATCCTTTCTTCACTTCGCCGAAGTTCGTCCATCGTATTACAGAAGATATGCCCTTTCCGCCCAGTATAACAAAGACGGTTGTGGCGTCCAGTATGAATCTTACTGTGGAAACTGCCATGAAAATCGCTATGATCGACCACACAGCGAACAGCATCATAGAATCTGAAATGGATTTCCTATTCGCATAAAGGGCATAGACCAGCTCTGCAAAGGCGATGAAGAAGACTGCACCGCCTAGAGAGAGAGCGAGAAGGCTGAACGGAGGCGCAAGTGCTTCTGCAATTGTGGTATAGACAGCAGTCTTGATGAAGTAGCTCTGTGCCAGAAGGATGTCCGCCACGATTGTATGAAGCAGGGGTTTCTCGACAAATTCAGCGAAGGCCAGCACGGCAAGAACGCCAATCACAAAGGAGGCGAGGACAGTGAGCCATGGAACATCTCTCGTAACGGTGTAAATGACACCCACGATGAATGTTCCTATGAAGAATACAACGGGAACGACATACCAGGGATACTCATGATGCCCCAGGAAATAAATCGGGAGTGAGAAGAGAAGAAGAGAAGCGCCGACGACCGCATAGATCGATGTGAGCGCCAGCGTATCGCGGTTCTTGAATTTATATATGAACGACTGAATGAGGTAAAAGAGAGAGACTATGACAATCAGATAGGCGAAACCCTCCCATGCATTCGCAATGGATGCCACCACTATACCGGCCATCAGGGCATAAGTCAGGGACTGTCTGTTTTCATTGGCGTATTTACGCATACCGGCATAAATGCCTCTGAAATCGAGCATACGTGAGTCCTCTTTTGTGTAAGACTCCACCCACCTTCTTCCGTTAATTGTTTTCAGTGAACGGAACAGGAAGAAGAAGAAAATGGCCGTGAGCATGAGTATGAATGGATCGTGCACTCCGAAACCGGCAGTGCTTTCCGAAACAATCGACGGGAAGAAAGCCATGAAAGCCGCCGCAAATATGCCTGTATGCCTGTCGAAGAGTTCTTTTCCAAGATAATATGCAACGATAATTGTGACAACGCCTGAGAATGCCGATATAAGCACGTAAGCCACTACTTCACCTGTAAGCACTCCCGAATAGATCGAGGCGGTTGGAGGCAGGTGGAATATGAAGGATATGGGCCATGCGGCAAGCAGAGTTGACCAGACATAGAAAGGCAGGAAAGGATTGCCTGCCCCCACGGGATAATTGAGCAGTTTGTCAAACTCAAGCTGATGGCCCGTGGTCATTGCATATGTGAGAACCCTGAAGTAGTAATCTGCGTCTGAACCACCGGAAAGGCCTGGATAACCATTGGCTATTGCCTGCGAAAAATCAAAGTATACACGCAGGTAGGCTCCGAAGAAAACGAGCAACGCGAGTATACCTATTGTCTCCCAGTCCAGACCACGAAGTACGGTGAAATGTCCGGCTAGCCGGGACCGCCTGGTGATGTCCTGTCTTTTTTGATTGTTTTTCTGCATGGTCGACGTGTCATTATTTGCCATTTTTTGAAGCACAACCAGAGTGTATTTTTTGCACAATAAAGAACTTGCTATTTAAGCGTTGCACGCGTCTGAAGAGGAAAAATATTCCCCGCGCTGCACCTCTAGAGCCGTCATGATCCGACAGGAAAACTGCACAATCTCCGTAAAAAAAATCTGCGTTTCCGTGCGTCTGTTCACTGCCCGATTTCATCCCTTCCGGACTGCACCTCTGACAGAAAGTTGTTCACCACTTCCAGCGGCTCGCTTGATTCGTAGATGCTGCGTCCGGCGATCAGTGCGTCGGCTCCATTCATAATTGCCTTCCTGGCATCGCCGCCCTGAGCTCCTACACCCGGCGCAATGATGGGTAGGTTGCCAACTATTCCCCTGAAATGCTTAATCCTCTCCGGCCTGGTTGCGGGAGCCACAATGCCGTCGACCTTCAGTTTAACAGCCATTCTGGCCAATTCGTCAGAATACTTCTTTCCAAATTCGGCCGAACCGGGATTGGACATCTCCACGACCAGAAAGATCGATGCACCATGAGCACTGTTTATGCAGGCCTCGACAGCGTCCTCGCCTGGAAATCCGTGCACGATTATGCCGGATGCTCCGAGTTTTGCTGCCGCGGAAGCGACCATGGAATTTGTGTGCGGTACGTCGGAGACTTTGAAGTCGCATATCACACGGAAGTGGTTTGAAATTTCAGTGATTATCTGCGGTCCGTTTGAAAGCACGATAGGCCAGTTCAGCTTGATAGCATCAACATACTTGCCTACCTGATTCACTATGTTCATTGCCTTTCTGTAATCTGTTTCGTCGAGTGCGAGGATCAGACCCCGTTCGAATTTGATCTTTGACATTATGCCACGTTCCTCACAGTTGTTTTCCGATATGAGCAAACATATTGGCAGACCGGATAAAATGTTTCCTATTGACGGAACATGTCAACTGTTCATGGAAGTCCGGTGCCTCTGATGACACAGTTCAGTGAACTGGTGGCGCACCTGACCTGCACAGCAGATACATCCGCTCCTCGTCGTAATAGCGGCCCTTTCTCTTCACAGCCATTGGGAGTATGCCCATGCTCCTGAATCCGAGTTTGGCATAGAGATGCCTCGCACCTGCATTGACTGTGAAGACGTCCAGCACAATGACGTCGAACAACTCTCTAGCCGATGCTATGGTGTGGGTCATCAATTGTTCGCCGATGCCCATACGCCTGTACGATTTCAGTATGGCGATGCCGTGCGTTCCCACGTGGCTGACTGGACGTCTGACTCCTCCTCTGACATCACACACACCCACTACATGCCCATCTACTTCAGCAACAAAGACGACTGCCTTTCTCGCCAGGAAGTCCGCATAGAGAGCGCCAAACCAGTTTGCCTCCTCCTCCATAGAGGGCCTGCGTTCGTCTATTATCAGTCCAATATCGGGGTTGTCTTCGAGTTCGTCGTGGAAAGAGTAATAGTTTCTCACTATGTCTGCGAAATCCTCCCATCGTAATTCCCTGATCTTCACTTCGCCTGAAGCTCCATCTATTTTGAAAGGCCCGCCGGGGCTAATCACAGTCACCACCGGGGCTCTCAATGACGGGTTCGTAGTTAATTATTGCGAGGTCCGCACTGGCGCAAAACAGTCGTTCATGGAGGATCCCTGACGGAAAGCATTTTCACTCAAGCAGGACCTACAGGACAACTTTTCTATTTGCGGACGTCATCCAACAATTGTGAAAGTGAACCCTGTGGACAGGCTGCGATCGTTCTTGCTTGAATATGTTGAAGGATTCAAAGACAGATACAGTGAATGCGCAGTGCTCTATTCCGGCGGACTCGACAGCAGCATAGTAGCGGCTTTGGCTTCACGAGCAATGACCACAACCGCATATGCAGTGGGGATTGAAGGCAGTCACGATCTCAAGGCGGCAGCGGAGGGTGCCAGAGAACTGGCCATACCTCTTGTGAAGATTACTGCAGCTGTAGACGATGTGCTCTCAGCATGCAGCCTGCTCAGCACCATATTTCAGGGCTCGTTGAGAAGGAAGCCTGACAGGCTGGAGCTTTCAATATTTTCACCGGTGGTGATGGCCATGATGCATGTAAGAGAAGAACTTGTATTCACGGGACAGGGGGCAGACGAAGCGTTCGGTGGATACAGCAGATACAGTTCGATGAGCGTGGCAGAACGGAGTATTTCAATGAAAAACGATCTTTCAGAGCTGCTGGAAAAAGGCATGGACAGGGACAGGGCCGTCGCTGCCCATTTTGGAAAGACGCTTGCTGCGCCATATCTGTATGAACCGGTGGTCAGCCTCTCCGGTGACATTGAGGACAGAGACAGGTTCTCGGAGGGCCAGAATAAGGTGCTGCTGAGGAAGCTGGCAATGCAGATGGGTCTCACTGCGAGCTCGAAAGCGAAGAAGGCGATGCAATACGGTTCGGGTTTCGAGCGGATTATTTCCAGGGAGGAAGATGTCCTAAAGCGTTCTGGAGTATTCGACTTCAAGCGTTTCCACTGAAGAGGTGCCTTCACGGGGAAACTGTTCCATTGTGATAAAATGCATCATGTCGATTCGCCGAATTGTTCTGTAATCCACCGATGTAGGGTAGTCTATCAGGTTGAAGAGAAACTCGTCTTTTTCCTCCTCATATTCACATTCATAAATATCACTGTCCTCCCCGTCAATGTTCCATTTGCCTAGAATACTGCGATCATCCAGCCAGATTTCGAATCCTCTGGTGGCAATAGACTCTCCGTTGTGGTACATCGTCGATACGCAGTGAATCCTTTCCCCTTCCCTGCGACAGACAAGCATGTCCTCATATGTGCTTCTGGAGTCCCTGTTCTGTATGCTCCCTTTCCACTCTCCCTCAAGGAAGGACAGTCTTCCCATGACTGTGCGGGCTTCTGCTGCACTTTCCATGAGTTCTGATAGAGCATCACAATTATATCCTATCTGTTAGTCAGCTATTGACCACATTAATAAACCTAAAAACTTATATTTCATAAACAAAATAGGTATGCAAGGTGAATTGAATGTCAAGACAAAAATATACAGCAGCACCGCTCAAGTACAAAGAACTGGAAGGCATATCGGCGAAGACATTTGCCGAACACTTCAAACTCTACGAAGGATACGTCAACAAGACCAATGAAATATACGAAAAGATTGCCAGTAACTTCGCCGATCCGTCAAAATCGGCAGGAACATACAGCGAGTACGGCGAAGCTAAGAGACAGCTCTCGTTCAATCTCGGAGGCATGTGGAATCACAAACTCTATTTCGGCGACTTTGAAGACGGAAAAGGGACGAAACCATCGGAGCAACTGCAGAAGGCAATGAGTGAGGATTTTGGCTCCTTTGACAAGTGGAAGGAAGATTTTGTGGCATCAGGCATGGCAGCACGCGGCTGGGGAATGCTGTGTTACGGTCTGGATGACGGAAAGCTTCACAACGTTGTGCTTGATGCGCAGAACGCAGGTTTTCCCGCAACCGTCGTTCCGCTGGTCCTGATGGATGTGTATGAACATGCATATTTCATCGATTACGGCACCGGCAGAAAGGGATACATAGAAGCATTCTTCAAGAATCTCAACTGGGACCGTGTTTCACGGAGATACGAAAAGTGCGTAAGAATGCACAAGATTTGGAACGAATGAGATAGCCGGACTGCAGTGTAAACTCTTCGTGATATGACGCGGCAGCTTTGGAATGCATGCCCGAAGTTGTGGAGCACTGAGTGTGCTTCGGCTTTGATTTGGTCTACATTCCCGGGTGACGCCTTAGACGCTCACAACCTGATGGAAAAGGTTTGAGCTGCAGCGTCATTTTATTCTATCAAAAATGTCATTGCTTGCCAGATCGAATTCATCAGATTCATCTTTCCTTTTTCCGTTCCCCCAGATTCTTCTGTAAATGAAATAATACTCGGTCAACAGCAGGAACACGACCGTGGAACCGATCAGCAGCGGATTGAACTGCGATACGCCAGTCACGTAAGAGAGTATGGAAATCACAAACAGGGATTCCATCAGAACCATGAGCCAGAAAGAATAACGTAGAAAATCGTTCAGGAACCAGTCATGCCAAGACTTGCCGGGAGCCTGAATTGCCGCCTTTTTCTGTTCTTCGATCGGGACTTCATCGTGCATCTGGTCGCGTGAACCGTATTGTTCAGATGATGATCTTACCATGAAGTTCGCTCCACCGAATCACTTTCGTCACTCCGGATGACATCTTCATCAGTTATTTGAAGTATAAATTATGTCATTTTCGCGATTCATTGTCAAGCTGAGACCTGGATTTCCGTCACATGCTGACCAGATTATTCGACAGCTGTTGAAACGACCTTGTCAAATTTTCGTTGATATTCCAGTTGCTTCATGACTTCTGTAAATGCTCCCCGCTGCAATCACACCTGTCGTCGTCAGTTGCAGACAGCGACACGGTTACTGCAGCGAACACAGTCAGTGTTGTGCGGAAATAACATGTTTCGGCGACCTCCCCCTGTCGCCGTTTA
>JAHEAA010000003.1:51440-149686 GCA_019721035.1 Candidatus Sysuiplasma acidicola | reverse complement strand
GAAGGCACTGGATGCAAAGTACTCAATGTCCGCTATGCTGTTCATACTTCAGAATGGGCAGTGTTTCAAGAAAGATCTCTATAGTGTTGTCACGAGTCCAAACACACTGGACAAGCTCCTAGATATTCTGCAGGATGCCGGACTGATAACTATGAAGGAAGAGATGAAAGGCAGACGTACATATCTGATCTCACTGAGCGCAACAGGCAGGAGAGTTGCGAAGAAGCTCAAAGAAATTGATGGCCAGCTGTCGAGACGAAAACGGTAGCGTATGTTTTGGCGTTCAGGCACTGTGCAGTTTTGCCTGCAGATGCTCTCTGGCCCAATGTCTCAAATGCATGAGTTATGAGAAATGAACGTGAAAAAACATGGCGCAGAAACTGCAGAACTGAAGCTCATATCATGAACGGAAACGCCATTCGGGCGTTTGCTTGAGTGCGTTGCCTTCACTTCCAGTTTGTGAGGATTTCTTCCCTGTGGAATGTGGCTTTACTGACCAGAAACATGAATATGGCCATGACCAGAAGGATCGCTGAAATTATCAGAACATTGGTGTCGTTGTAAAGGGAAATTATACCGATTTCGCCCAGCACGTATAGGATGATGAACGGTGCGACCGATAAAGCACCCATGTTGTACGCGCCCTGAACACTGTTCACTTTTCCCGATATGAACACGCTGAAACTGATTGCATATATGCAGGCAAGCGGTATAGCGATGATCTGTATTATTGCAAAACTCAGGTTTGGAAAGAACAGATACCCGAATTTGGCACGCGTGAACAAGTCTGAGAGCGTCATAAACACGAAAGTTCCAAGGTAAATCGGCAGTATCGCCGGTATGAAAGCGCCTATGTACTTCCCCACAAGAATCTCCTCGTCGGTAGTCGGCGTTGAAAGAAGGGGTTCAATGCTCTTCTCGACTTTCTCTCCCACGAGACTGTACGATGAGATATAGAGCGGAAGGAAGACTGAGAAAATCACGAAGAAGAATCCGAAGGCACCCAGTAGATTCGCAGGGTTGGCCACCTGGTGTGATTTTCGGATGAGCAGATATTCGACAAGCGATGGAAGACCTATGCCGATGATTAGAGGCAGTGCAATGAGCCCTGCAATCAGAGTCTTTTTCCTCCTGAGTACCGACATGTCCTTTTTTGCCAGCAGCCATGATTTCCAGAGTCTCACCGGTCAGCCTCCCTGATTAGTTTCAGGTACACATCCTCCAGGGAGGCACCAGACTCGTTTACTGACCTTATTTTCCCTCCTGCTGCGACTATGGAGTTGACCATAGCTGGCGTCTCAGTCTGAGGGTCTGCCATTTCAAGAAGCAGACTGTTTCCGTTTACCTCCATATACCTGGGATGACGGGATTTTACAGCCTGGAGGATATCGTCGCTCATGTTCTCAAGAACAATAATGGTTTTCTTGCTGGAAATGGCCTTTTCAAGGTTCTGCGGCGTATCGACGGCGATTAGTCTTGTTCTCATTACACCTACCCGATCACAGATACGCTGAGCCTCGTCCAGATTGTGTGTATTCAGAAAAATTGTTCTCTTCTCCCTCTTCAAATCAAGAATGACATCCCTGATGGTTCTGGAAGCTTCGGGGTCCAGGTTTGCCGTGGGTTCGTCCATGAACAGCACTTCCGGTTCATGAATCAGGGCCCTTGCAATGGCGACTTTCTGTTTCATCCCCTTGGAAAAAGAAGCGATTGGCTGATCTCTCTTTCCCCAGATATCGAGCATTTTGAGGTACTTTTCCACATTATTCTTTATCAGGTCGGCAGGCGCTTCGTACATGCGGCCGAAGAATTCAAGATTCGCATACGCACTCAGTGTCTCATAGAGGCCGACATTTTCATGCACGATGCCAATCATCTTCCTTATCTTCATGGCATCCGTCTTGTCGGAAGTGTCTAAATCCCCTATTCTCGCGCTTCCACCCGTTTTGGAGATGAGACAGCAGAGCATCCTTACCGTTGTTGTCTTGCCTGCCCCGTTGGAACCGAGCAGCCCGAAAACTTCCCCTTTATTTACAGAAAAGGTCACAGAGTCTACAGCAGTCGAATCACCGAATTTCTTGGTCAGATCCTGTGCATCGATCATTCCCATCAAAATTGCCTTGCAGTATCCCTTCCAACTGGAACGCCAATCTTAAAGTTTTGTGTGAAAACCATGCCGATTGTGTGCGATCGTGTGAATAAAAACAAGGATAGCACTTTGGAAGGCGTGGGTTGATGTCATGAAAAGAAATCTCTTGTCAATGCCAAATATTCAGTTGACTCTGGCAAGACTGCCCAAAACCAATTGTCCTGATTATCTGCTCAACTGGAGTCGTTCTCTCAGTAAATGCCAAGGACAATTTTTGCAGCTTCAAGAAGTTGCAAAAATTCAATATCAGATATGGTCCCAATCTGCTCGATTAGGCGCAGTTGAGATACAGACCTTATTTGAAATAGGTCAACAACAGACGTCTTGCTCAAACCGTTGGATCTACTCGGTTCCATCTTCACCATCCATGGAATCGACCCATACCTTTGCTTGTACTCTGTGATAGGAGCAATTAACTTGAGGGGTAGGACACCGATTTCATCACCATTCATGATGACGCATGGTCTTGATTTGGTGATCTCAGCCCCTATGGTCGGAGTGAGGTTCACCAGCCAAATCTCCTTCTGATTCAAAACTATCGACCTATTCCAAAAAATCTTCCGAATCAATCTCGCCAAAAACGTGTAGCTCATTGTTGGCGAGGTAATCAGCCTTCAGCCTCAATGCAGCCTCTTTGACTCTTGCCTTCTTCTCGTTTATCAACTTCTCGCGAATAGAGTCTGCTACAAAGTTCGACTTGTTCGGAATCTTCTTCAATTCTTCTGCCACTTCTTTAGGCAGAGTCAGGCTAACTCTTACTGATTTCATGAACATAGTTATGCATATCAAGTATATGCTGTTTTTTGTCCATATTTACGCACACTATTGATGTTGCGGCGCAACTATCTTTGCTTAGAGCCAGCTCACGGATATCAAATAGAAAACACATAGAAAACACAACGGATTTCCGTGGTCGTGTCATGGTCTGAACTGCACAATCTGAACGATGAGTCTTTCACTGCAGAAGAGTAAAAAAGTGAAAGAGGTTTAGGTCGTGTGAAACCGGACCGACAGGCTCATCGACCTCAGGATGCCTGATAATAAATCAGTGTACCGTTTCTGGCAATAAGTGAATCGTTCACCGCTATTTCCTTCAGATAAAAGGATGCGCTCTCCTGACCATCCGTTATGGCAAAAGAGTTCACCGTCTTCTGCGTGTATGCGTGATTGAAAACAAGCGATGTGATCTCAAACTCGGAATTCAGTTCGCCGAGAAACGCACCTGTGCCGTTCACAGATGTGTCATTCACTTGAGTTATGGAGTTTGTGAAAGAACCGGCCGATGACATCAGTGATACGGTCGTTGTTGTTGTGATGTCGCGTACCTGAGTAACATTGAATCCGATAAGCACGGAAAGAGGTGATGAAAATATAATGTCAAACACATCCGTTCCGTTGATCTGTATGTATTCGCTCTTCTGGACGGTCGTTACGATCTGAAGCTTTTGCCCGTGCGTCGTTGCCAGGTACGTGCTGTAGGTACTGTAGGTCGTATTGATGTACTCATACACGGCAAAGTTCTGATGATACACCAGACCGTCTCCGTACGGAGTAGATTCGACTATGTTCAGGCTCGGATCAAATATGGTCGAGTTTCCGCGGAACGTTACTGTTTTTCTGAATGTGCTGGCATTACTCCAGAGTGTCGAACGCTGCGACCCGTGCGAAGTAAACACTTCGCCCACGAATTCGCTGTCGTTAAGGTAGGCGGCCGAGAACGGTATGCTCTCTGAAGTGGTGTTCGTCTGAGGAGACTGCACATAATGGTTGCGGAACTGAAGAGATGTTGACGGACCGACTGAGCTTACGGTATTGCCGGTGGTGAGCATGAAATTCAATGCTACCCTGATCCACAGATTTTCATCCTGAAGAACCTGGATCTGTATTGTTTTCGTTCCGTGAAGCAGATGCAGATACGGCGCGAGCGGTATCACGTGCGGCGGATACAGTTCTGCACCTATTCCGAGTATCGGCTGCCACAGGAAGAGGTCGCCGCCGCCTGTCTGTATGTTTGGATAGGGTTGTATCGTGTCGATGAGTGTGCCGTTTATGAATATCCTGAATTCTCTGAACGGCGGCTGCAGCGTGTACCAGAATTCGTCGTTTCCGTTCTGCTGTTCATAGAAGTTGATGTATGCGCCGGTGACATTTGAGGGAAACGTCACGTTTGCATACCGGGACACGTTGAAGGGAATGGGCACGTTCACAGGAAACGCGTTTTTCGGTGTCGGGAATCCGACGGATGTGAAGGCCGGCAGCACGACAGAAGGCTGGAGTGCTTTCGTACCGGCATAGAATGTGAACCATACCGAGAGATAAGACGAGTACCCTGGATTAAACTGCGGGCATGTTACAAGCACACTGGCAGTTCCCTGCAGGATGGAATAATAATCTGTAACATTCGCAGTCACAGACGTGTTCTCCAGTTCAAGGGTGTTACCTGCCATGATCTGCACACCGTTAACCTCAACGATGAAGCTCGTGTCGAAAGGGTTGCTGACATACGTGTCGAAATAGGTCACCGTGATCTTCGAAAACGATCCAACGGGGAAAGGCACAGAATTGTTGACAACCACGGATGTGGTATTATGAGATACAAACTTATTATAGACAGGAACGACGACTACAGACCCGGAGGGGTGGGGAATAGCCGGTCCTGCTCCGTCTGAGCCTGTGGGGGCATCCATGGCAATGCCCAATTGCCTTGAATTCGCCGCGATCGGCGAACCGTTGCCGGCGGTGTTCTGTCTTGCGATCAATTCGGAGTTTGTGCGCTGCCCACTGAATGCCATGGTGGAGGATAGGAACAGCATCACCATCACGGCAGTTATCAGACACATCCATTTCTGCTTCACAATGACACCTTCTACATGGGGAAAAAGTTTACTGTGTTTGGACGGTCCCGTAAATGCAATTCACTCTCATAAAGATTAACATCATACAGGGTGGTTTAGATCATTTCCATGCCACAAATAGAGGCCAGTTAGAATTTATCGACATCAGACTCTACAGAAGCCGGCGACAGTTCGAGTCATATGTTGGCATTTCCATGGTTCACGATATCAGTCATCGGAATCCAGTCAGTGACCGGCTAAGGACTGGACCCATACTGAACATTTTGTGTGCTCCTCAGTCGCGTGCATATCTGCTGACGAAAAAATCTACTGCTGCCTTTGGAACGTAGCGTCGCAGCGGCAGATTCATCACGCGTATGCCTATGAGGGTCACGAGCATGATCGGTATGACCCGCAGGATGGGCATCCTGGTCCGTTCGTCATGGGACCACCGGACTGGCACTTCAACCATGCTCCTTCCGTCCCGTCTCGCATGATACAGTATGTCTATGTCGAATGTCCTGTTTGTCACCACCGTTTTGGAAAGCAGTTCGGTGATGAGATGCGTGCGGAAGAACTTCACGCCGCACTGCGTATCCCTGATCGGGACGCCGAGCATGCCCCTCACCAGAAGATTGAAGACTCTGCCCGCCACACGGTTGAACAGCGGCTCTTTCCTGTCCCATGCACTTCCGACGATCCAACGCGAGCCGACGACACAGTCGTAGTCCCTCGCAAGCCTTATGATCTCTGCAAGGCTGACGGCAGACAGGCTGCCGTCGGCGTCCACATATCCTGTGATGCCGTATCGCGCCATCCGTATACCGGCAAATATGGCTCCGCCCTTTCCGAGTTTGCGATCAAATTTATGACACTTCACTCCCAGTGCAGAATATGCATTCGCAACCGCCTCAGTACCGTCATTGCCATCGATGATCACATTCACCTCGTACTGAAGACCGGAAGCCCGGAGCACGGGCAGGTATGATTCGAGTGCTTTGCCTATCCTGTCCTCTTCGTTGTATGCCGGGATCGTAAGCGAAATGCCAGCCGGTCTCTCATCCTGAGGCGCCGGAGGTGTGGCGAATACTGTTTCGCGTCTCTCAATCTGATCTGTATTGAATGCAACCATTGCCGAATCACCGGATCTCCGACAACACGTTTGGCCGGCACCCGGCAGAAAATACCAGTGGAGAGGAAGCGAAATAGAGGATGTTAACAGGTGAAGAGTGCACAATAGAAGCCATCTGTAATTACCTCCATTGTGGCTGTTCCGGGTGCGCAGCCGAAGCGTCCTTTTGCCTGTCGTCGTTGCCCTTTTTTCCCTTCCGGTACGATATCGTGCTTCGCAGAATGAGCATATCGTCCAGATCGGGCCTGTAGCTCCTTACAATTTCCACATATCGCTCTGCCTGAAGTGAGTAAGAAGAGGAGTATGTGTCGCAAATTGTATCGTCGGACATGATCTTCCTGACTATCAGCCTCGCCTGCGCCTCGACGATCCTCTCCCGCCCATGCAGCAGTGTCATGAGTCTTGAAAGGCTCTCCACAAAGAAGGAAGGCTGTTTTCCATGATCTTTTTTCTGCCTTACTCGGCCGCATACTGCACAGTAGGTGTGCAAATCCATCGTCGACGGTTCGTCGGGAATGCTCTCAAGCCAGACTCTTTCCCTGGTGCCTCCGACATGAACATGACTGCCACCCAGGATATCAGTCATACCGTGGATGCCGTCAGTGGTGTTTACAGGAGACTCAGCATTCCCTATAGCGTTAACCAGATACAATCCCCTTTCCCTCTTGTAAATGCAGATGGTTATTAAAGAATTGTCTGCTTGCCAATCATGTTGTGAACAAATGGGAAAGCGCTATCCGCCCCGGGAGGCACCAGGACACGTGCGAGCACTGAGATCATTGCCAGCCAGCGATCTTTTCGCTGCATTTGGATGAAACCGCTCCTGCCTGCCGATTACACAGTGCTGCATTCTTCGCCCTGAGCGGCCCGCGATATGCCCGTCGAACAAATCTGAGTGTCGTGCCACCGCGCAGCTGCATTGACCGCTTCGACTTACACCGGCACGTTTAAACGCTCTGCGCACAGGATGTGGAAACGCAGGACGTGTGATGAGGCTATGCCTTGCCGGACAGCTGCATGAGCACAACTGAACAGATAATCATGATGCCTCCTGCATACTGCAGTGGCGTAAGGGCAATGCCCAGGAGCAATAGCGAAGAGACAGCCGCGGAAAGCGGTTCCACGGTTCCAGCCAGCGAAGCGCGGGTGGCCGAAATCACTTCCATGCTCCTGATGTAAAGCGTGAAGGGTATCAGGGTACCGATCATGCTGACAAACACAATCAGCAGGAAGACGGGCAGAAAAGCGGTTGCAGTCAGATGTCCGAAGTACGTGAGCGATGGGCCAATTGACATCGGGATAGCAAACACGCCTCCGATCAGCAACGCCCATGTTATGGATGTCGTGGCACCGAACCTGCTTATCATTGGGCGCGAGAGCAGCGTGTAAATTGCCGCTGTTAGCGCAGAAAGCAGGCCGAGTGCGAGGCCCAGGGGATTTATGGCGAGACCGAAACTGCTCAATGGGAAATTCGTGGACAGCTCAAATATACCGACGAGAGCCAGGAACATGGTTACATACAGCGCAGGATGGCTGTTGATCCTTCCGGCGACGAGTTCGAAAACAACCACGAGAGGGAACATCAGATACTGAAGCATGGTTGCCGTTGGTGCATTCGTGTACGTTATTGCGCCGAGGTACGTGAGCTGCACGAAGAGAATGCTCAGCGAAAAGAGCAGAAGGAGAAGAGTGTTCCCGCGTGGAACCTTTGGCCTGAACAGCATGAACAGCAGCAAACCCGAAAGGAGCATCCTCACAAGGAGGAGCGAGAGAAAAGGCATCCTGTAGATTGTGAACAGTGCGGAAGCGACAGTACCGGAAAGACCCCAGAGCGTTGCCGCAAAGAGCGCGTAATAGACGCCGGTGAGCTTCCTCCATTTCATAAATTGTGTCAGTGCTGCGATGACGTTCAGCTATTTCAGCTGAGAAGGTGGAATTGGTCTGACTGGAGCGGTTTTTCAGGATTCCGGAGAAAAAGCTGGGGGAGAGCGTCTCCTGCCGGTCCGGAGTCGCCGATGTAATTTATTATATGCCGATCCTGCATTTGCCGTTCATGGCCGGTGAAAAGAGGTTTCTGGTTACAGGGGGCGCTGGATTCATAGGCTCCAATCTGGTTGAAACGCTCGTGCAGGGAAATCAGGTGGACGTGCTTGACAATTTTTCAGCGGTCGACGACAGATATATCAGACATCTGAAGGACAGGAAAGGCTTTGGCATACTGAAGAAGGACATCACCAGAGAAACTGATTTCGATGGTCTCGGGCCTTACGATACAGTATTCCATCTCGCCGCAGACTCGGACGTCCGCGGCGGCATGGAAAGACCGACCTTTGATTTCAGAGTCAATGCAGAGGGCACGCTTAATGTGCTTGAATTCATGAGAAAGCGCGACATAAAGGAGATTGTGTTCGCGTCCAGCTCCACAGTCTATGGGGAGGCGGAGAGAATACCCACGCCGGAGGACTACGGACCATATATGCCGATATCCTCCTACGGTGCGTCGAAGATGGCCGCCGAAGGATTCATTTCTGCCTACTCCCACTATTACGGCATCAGAGGCACGATATTCCGGTTTGCCAACATTGTCGGACGCAATTCTACGCACGGCGTGATCTTCGATTTCATCATGAAGCTGAAGAAGGACAGCAGGCATCTCGAAATACTCGGGGACGGGACACAGAGAAAGTCATACATGCACGTCTCCGATTGTGTGAATTCCATGAACTACGTCCACGGACGGAGCAGCAGGACGGACATCTACAACCTGGGAAATGAAGGGACGACGTCGGTCAGGAAGATTGCCGACACCGTTGCCATGGGGATGGGATTGTCCGGCGTCAGCTACAGGTTCACCGGCGGAGAGGAAGGAAGAGGATGGAAGGGTGATGTGAAAATAGCAGAGCTGGCGGTGAAGAAACTGCTGGACACCGGCTGGAAGAACAAATATTCAAGCGACGAATCGGTGCGCGTATCAGTGGACGAGGTTATACGGCAAGTGCACCGGAAGTGAGCAACCTGCACATGTCACGGCTGCGGCAAAACTAATGTAGTCGGATGCATCAGGTCAGGAGGTGGTAACATGGAATCGTACAGACTGACCGGTCTTATGGTTCTCGTAACGGTCTGGGTGGAATTTGTCATCGCCGCATGCGTTGTATTTCTGGATCCGCATGACAACACATTCCCGTATTCCACCTTAGTGCTGACGTGGCCGGGCGTCCTGGAACAGGTGCACCGGATCTGGGCGCTAGTAATATTCATTGTCTTTCTGGCGAACCTGCTGCTTCTGATATCTGACAGGCGCCGGAGCCGGAAGGCGCCGCACCAGCTGCTGCCCCTCTCCGTGTTCGCGACCATACTCCTCTTTCTCCAGGCAAGCTTCGGCGCAATAACGATATGGAATTACGACTATCCGCCGTTCGTTGTATTGCACGAGGGCAATGCGGGACTCCTGCTCTTTGTCAGCTCGATTCTGGCAGCGTTTGCGCTATTCCATCCGCAGAATGCACCGGCTTATGCACCCAGCCGAAGTAAAACGTGAAGCCTGTTGTCGCCAGCACCAGACCGCTGAAACTGAAATGGGCTATGATTACGAACGAGTTCAGAAGCGGTTGCGCGAGAGTCGCCGGAATGAGCGCCCCTATGACCGACTGTACAACCATCAGGGCCAGTGTTGCATGCACCATGCGATAGGCCTCTGTTCCTTTTAGATAGCGCAGTCCGATGACCCAGGCGACAATCATGACGGCGGCAAAAATCCTGTGTATCAGAGGGAGTACGCCCTGCCCTGTCAGTATGAAACTGTTGAGCTGAAAGCCTGCGTCTGACGGATCGTCAAATGTGACGAAGCCTCCAAGCACGTATTCCACCAGAACAAGGAGGGAGAGAACAGTAACAGTCTTCCTCACCTGATTCATGGATAATGCTGATTTGCCACGTGGTTAAAAAGTGTTTGATTCCGGGACGCAGCCGAATGTGAGCAGAAAGGATTTGGATTCCAGGGTTTCAGGGTGGCACCCATCGCGATGCAGTGGCTGCCATCGTCCGATGTTTCAAATGTGCCATAACGGAGAAACTACGACTGTTCATCACCCGCATGCTGTTCTCCGCTGTCTTTATGTTTTTCAGCCCTGCGTCTGCGGAAAGCCGAAATCTTCCCCTGTATGTAATGCAGTGCTCCGCTTATGATGCCGTGCTTTGTCGAAGTGGTGCTTATGACAACCAGCACAATGGCCAGATCCACCAGAACGCCTCTGCCGTAGGACACCAGCATATCGCGGAGAGATATGATGGATGCCACGACGTTCACTGCGACAGCTATCACTGTTGCAGCGTCAAGCGTGAAAACAAAGAAGGATCTCGTCCGGAACCAGGTGCGTATCGAGATATAGGCCATATACAGAAGAAAGAGCGCTGCGATAAAACTAACGAAATGAGTCTTTCCGCGGATGGCAAAAAAGAGGAACGAAGAGAGCGTCAATGCCAGATACAGCAGCGTGACAAGGAGTACCAGCGTGATCTTGCTGTTTGTCCAGGGCCTCGGCTTCAGGTGGCGCATATATGAAGTAAACAGGGGGGTCGACAGCGCAACGACGGCAATGCCAATCAGGAAGGCGGGATTGAAGTTTAATGCAATGAGATAAAGCAGCGCCGACAGCCAGATGAGGCCCGTGGCAAGCAATATCCAGCCATATGCTTTGAGAAACTTTCTTGCCCTCAGATTTGCCATGTTTCACTTCCGCAGTCAGGAGACGCGGTGTCACGCCTTCCTGGTGTACTGGTCCAGTGCCTCATCTATCTAACACTTTTCCTGCGGTTTTTTGCACGCAGGACCTTGGAGCAATGGTTAACTATAGTCGTCACGGTACTGGAAGCATGCTGGACAGCGATGCAAGCACCGCAAAGACGCTGACGCTTGTTGCAATCATACTCCAGGCTGTATTCCTTGCATTTGGTCTCTTCATCGTATTCTTTTTTCTGCTGTACACGTCTATGCTTACATTCAACACATTCGGGAACGGTACGGCCGTTAGGGCTGTTGCACCCCCATTAATCGGCATCGGATTCCTTGTAATCATACTGGCATTCAGTTTCGGGACGGGCATCATCTGGATTCTCCTTGATTATTTCCTCATCTACAGGAAGCTTGCCGATGAGAGGGTGGAAGAGGCAGAGACGCCATGCCTCGTCCTGTCAATCGTACAGCTGGTTCTGGGCGGCGTTCTGGCAGGTGTGCTGCTGATCATCGCCTATGTCAAAATCAAAGACTCTGTGAACAAAAGAAAGTCGGCGCAGCCTCAGGTTCCTGCATTTCCCAGAAGCTGATGAGAAGGACAGGCGCCGCGGGGACTGCACAGATGGTCTGTCATGCATGCGATCGGGCTGTTTTCGCAAACCATCCCGCATCCGCCGGAACGGTTCCCTGTATCGTCACGATTCCGCACACGATGTGCGGCGGATTTAAAAGGACGGCGATAATTCAAGCATAAACGGATTGAACGGGCAGTGGGCATCGTGAGAAAAGTAAAGATTGGACTCGTACAGATGAGGATGGGACATGACAGAAACGTGAATCTGTCCAGGGCGCAGTCGATGATCAGGGAAGCGGCTGATCGTGGCGCCGAAATAGTCTGCCTCCCCGAGCTTTTCAATTCGCCTTATTTTCCCCGGGAGCAGGGCGCCGATGCGCCGGCGGAAACCATACCTGGTCACACAATACAGGCTCTCTCACTGGCGGCGAAGGAGAGCCGGGTGATACTGATAGGCGGTTCCATCTACGAGGCTGCCGGGAGTAGGAAGTACAACACTTCGGTCGTCTTCGACAGTGACGGCTCCATCATATCGAAATACAGGAAGGTGCACATACCGCAGGATGCGGGTTTCTACGAAAAAGACTACTTCGCCGGGGGCAGGTCCTACACCGTGGCGCAGACCGGGAAGGCGGGTATCGGAGTGCTCATATGCTTTGACCAGTGGTTTCCGGAGGCAGCAAGAATGAACAGACTGATGGGTGCGGAGATACTTTTCTATCCGACGGCAATAGGCACAGTGGAGGGCGTTGATCAGTCTGAAGGGAACTGGCAGGAGGCATGGGAGGGTGTCCAGAGGGGTCATGCGATAGCGAACAGCATGGTCGTGGCGGCGGTGAACAGGGTCGGAAGGGAGGGCGGCACCTCGTTCTGGGGCGGTTCGTTCATTTACGACCAGTTCGGAACACTCATTGTGAGGGCAGATGACAGCGAGAAGGTCCTTGTGGCGGAATGTGATCTGGACCTTGGAAGGGATGTGGAGGAAGGATGGGGATTCATGAAAAACAGAAGGCCGGAAACATACGGCAAACTTTCCAGGTGATCGGAAATGGATGAATGGCATCGGTGCAGGATGCCTGCCGAATGGGAAAGACACGAGTCCACATGGATTTCGTGGCCGAAGAATCCGCTCACCTTTTCAGCTGAAATCATAGGCGATGTGGAAAGGGCGTATGTCACCATAGTAGAGGAGCTTTCCAGGGGGGAGAGGGTGGACATACTGGTCGACGACGGAGCCGGGGAAAGAAGAGTTTCAGATATGCTCTCCGGCACCGGGCGCGTCGCATTCCACAGGATCAGGTCGGCGGACGTGTGGGTCAGGGATTACGGTCCTATATTCGTAAGGCAGGGCGCCGGCATTTCGGCGACAAAGTGGATATTTAATGCGTGGGGCGACAAATACGACGACCTGCTTCCGGACAACGAGGCAGGGAAAGCACTGGCTGCGGCAACAGGACTGAAGGTCATAGAGGAAGACATGGTGCTCGAGGGAGGTTCCATCGATGTCAACGGCAGCGGCCTGCTGATGACGACGGAGCAGTGCCTGATGAACAGCAACAGGAATCCGAAACTCTCTAGAGCTCAGATAGCGTCGAAACTGAGCGGACGACTTGGCGCCGAACAGATCATCTGGCTAAAATCCGGCATAGAAGGGGATGACACAGACGGCCATATCGACGACATAGCGAGATTCGTCTCCAAAAATACGGTAGTATGCATGATTGAAGAGGACGAACACGACGGCAACTTCAGCCAGCTGAACGAAAATCTCAAACTGCTCAGGGCGGTGGAAACGGCGTCCGGCGGGAAGCTGGATGTGGTGACTCTTCCGATGCCGGGAAGACTGGAGGACGGCGGGAGACTGCCTGCGAGCTATGCCAATTTCTATATCGGAAATGCTGTCGTCCTTGTACCCGTATTCGGCGACAGGCATGATGATGCCGTTCTTGACACACTGAAGACGCTGTTTCCCGGAAGGAAAATCGCCGGCATCGACTGCAGGGCACTGGTGCACGGCCTGGGAACCATACACTGCGCGACGCAGCAGCAGCCGGCACCATAAAGCTGCGGGCTCATTCGATGTAGTCGTACGATGTTGCCTTGTGCTTTATGAATTCGCCGGTCTGGAGTTCCTGGAATGCCTCCGCCAGCTGTTCCCTCGTGTTCATGACGATTGGTCCGTGCCATGCGATCGGTTCTTTGATCGGCCTTCCTGAAATGAGCAGGAAACGGACCGGGGAGTCCTCCGTCCTTATGTTCACCTTGTCGCCGTCCCGTCCGTAGAGCACTACGCTCTTCGGCCCTGCACGTACGTTCCTGATCCTGTCGAAGATGCCTTCTCCCTCCACCACATAGGCAAAGGTCGTGTATCCGTCCCTGACGTCGTAGCTCAGTTCACTGTGGTCCTGCATGGATATGTCCAGATAGTGTGCATCGACCGGCAAATCACTGACCGGTCCGGTTATATTGCCGAGGCCCGGCACACTGTTGAGCTTCCCGGCGACCAGTTTCACTTTTGCACCATTGTCCATTGTTACTTCGGGTATACTCTCCCTGAGAAGGTTCCTGTAATTCGGCTCATTCATCTTCTTTCCCGCCGGTATATTGACCCAAAGCTGGAAGCCTCTCATCTCCGGATCTTCCGCTTCCTCTGGCAGTGTTCTGGGTCTCGGCCTGGGCATCTCAGCGTGGAATATGCCGCTGCCTGCACTCATCCACTGAAGGTCGCCATTCCTGATGACGCCCTTCGTTCCAGTGCTGTCCTCATGATGCACCTCCCCTTTGAGCAGATACGTGACAGTCTCTATTCCCCTGTGCGGATGCCAGGGGAAGCCAGCCATGTATTCGTGCGGATAGTTGGAGCCGAAATCGTCGAAGAGAAGAAACGGATCGAATATGTATGCGAGCTGCTGGCTGCCGAATCCTCTCATGAGCCTAACTCCGGCGCCTTCCATCGTCGGCCTGCTTTTCAGCACTTCTGCAACCCTTCGCTCTTCCATTTTCTTGAGTCACCCTTCAGTGCATTAACAGCCGAGTTCAGATATATAAAGTCTTGAAATACTCATAAGGTGCAATGATCGTTCTTGTACAGAACAGAAAACAGAGCTTGTTGTTCTGAAGCAGAACAGTACTTAGAATTCAAGGAAGCATTTGAAGAATGGAACAGCAGTTTGTTGCACAGAAAGCTCCAGCCGAAGGATGCAGATTTATGTGTCGTCGGCTGGAATTGCAGGCACAGCAGTTTATGCTCCTGCCGACAGCACTCTGCCGCCTCTCTTTCCAGTGACTCTGCCATTGCTCACTTCCAGCACTCCGTTGACGATGACGTACTCAATGCCTGCGGGGAGCACCGCAGGTTCGTCGTACGTGCTCCTGTCTGCTATAGCTGCAGGATCAAAAACGACCACATCCGCGAAATACCCGTTCCTGATGTACCCCCTGCCGCTTATGCCGAACCTGTCGGCCGTCAGTGCAGATGCCTTTCGGACCATGCCCTGCAGTGAGCAGAAATTGAGTTCTCTGACATATCTTCTGAACGCTCTCGGGAATGTGCCGAATGCCCTCGGATGCGGATGACCACCGGTGTAGACGGAGGAGTCGCTGCCTATGCCCGTCAGCGGACTGGAGAACACGATGTCGACATCCGACTCGGCCATGTTATGAACGATGATTGCAATATCGTGCCCGTTTCCCTCAAGGAGTCTGAATACGGCCTCGGCAGGACTCACCTTCAGCTCCCGTGCTATGTCGAGCACATTCATATTGCTGAAGCTGGCGACCTCGGGACCGGTGATGTCCTTCACCACGATCGAGTGCCAGTCGTCATCGTCCCTCGTTTCCTCCATCTCGCGCTTCACGCTCTCCCTTGTCGCACTGTCGGCGATGGCTCTGAGCATCGAGTCGAAGCCCCCGTCCATGATGTGCTTCGGAAGCGAGATCGTCAGATCGGTGTGGGAAGCGGCGTATGGATAGGCGTCCCACATCACCTTTTCACCTTTTCCGGCCCTCCTTTCGAGATCCGTGAGCACCGATACGACCTTCCCCCAGTTTGCTTTACGCGTCGCCTTGAGGTGCGATATTTCCAGCTTTGCACCGGATGTGCGCGAAACCCTGAGCGACTCTGCCACGGATGCTTCCAGCAGGCCGTTCTCGTTCCTCATGTGCGTCGAGTAGACTCTGCCGAACTTCGCCACCACTGCGCACAGTTCTGAAAGTTCCTTCCAGTCTGCGAAGCCGGACGGCGTGTACTCGAGTCCGGACGAAAGACCGAACGCACCCATTGCAAGATTCCTTGCGAGCAGCGCCTTCATCCTTCTCATCTGTGACGCGGATGGCGCTCTGGACGAATAGCCCATGGCTGCAGACCTCAGATTGCCGTGACCTATGAGCGGTGCTATGTTAACGGCAGGCTTCCTGCGATTCACTGCCGCAGCGTACTCCTCAAGGTTGCTCCAGGTGAGTCTGATGCCGCTCCTCAGATATTCCGAACGCATGGGTTCTCTGTTGAGCGGTGTGACGGGAAAAGGAGTGAAACCGCAGTTGCCGGTGACTTCCGTAGTTATCCCCTGCATTATCCTGTTTTCCGCCTTCGGATTGACCATCACCGCGAGGTCAGAATGTGAATGAGCATCTATGAAACCGGGAGCAATGACCATGCCCCTCGCATCGATTTCAATTGAGGCTTTTCCTTTCAATGCGGCTCTCCCGACTATTAAGCGACCGCCTGCCACAGCTATGCCCGGGTTACGGACAGGGGTTGTTCCACTCCCGTCGGCGAGCGTTCCCTCTACAATCCTTATCATTGTTCAGTGGATTGCCGTCGTGCATATGAAATTGCGCAATGGCTGTGCATGCGCATGATTGCAGGCCTACAGGGGGAATGCAGACGCCGGCGTGCGTCCGCGACTGGACTGTCTGGCATGTTCCGGAAAGCGCACAAAAAGGAGGGCAGATGCGGCTGCCCGCAACCGATATACAATCGCCTGACCGCCGTTCGATGCACGTAAAGAGATTCGACAGACGTCAAATAAGCCTTATAAACATCGCTGTGGACTTCAACAGTGAGGTAAAGGCATATGAAACTGATTTCAAAGTTTCTGGCACTTTCCGTAGCGGCACTGTTCCTGCTTTCAGGAACGGCAACGGTCCTCGCCGATAATGGACATACGCACAACGGCATGGACCATGCGCCGATGGTCGGAAATGACGGAAACAAGATAGTGGTAAGCAACAGCCACATGACTGTGTGGTTCGAAGGAATGAAGCCGAATCTGCACGTGTTCCTGAAGGGACAGAACGGCAACGTCACCGGTTTCACCGTGGATATAAAAGGTGTTTACGAAATAAACAAGACTAACGTCCCGGTGGCTGTACTCTCGACCGAGAGAGCGTTCCCTGAGGAAGCTATCGGAATGGGCATGTTCAACTACAACACCAGTGTGAGCGTTCAAAACGACAGTGCGGCTCAGATGGTGAACATAACTTTCAACCTTACGGCAAACGAGTTCACCATGAAGAACAGCATGAACGAGAATTCACACGACTCCACCTGGCAGCCCACGTCCTTCAGCCCCGGAAACGCTTCGATAGCGATCGTCTTCCATGTGAATGAAACCACATCTCATGTGAAGTTCGATCTGCTTGTGCACAAGTGGTCCTGGGCCAACAACACCGCAGACAGGCTTGCGCTGATAACCTCGCTCGAGTCGCACAACAGCATGAAGACACCGGACGGACAGACACCGACACACAGCGGCGCTGAAGTCTCAGGCAACAGCGTCGATGTGAGCAGCTCGCCTTTCAGCTCACAGGGATACATATCCTGGGGCCAGAATGCGAACGCCACATACAGCAACGGCAACAAGGTTGAGCTTTCCGTATCGGCGCTGATGATGAACAACGGCGAGAACAACAGCAACGACGCACACCTGTGGCTCATCTTCAATCCGCCCAGCGGAGCAGCGACGAACTACACAAGCCTGGTCTATGACCCGGTTGTAGGCATACAGTCTTCACTCACGACATTCAGTTACGGACTGATAGGCGCCGCGATTGCTGCGGTGGCAGTAATCGGTGCAGTGATTGTCGCGAAGAGGAGAAGGTAAGCAGGCAGTCTGGAGCGGCAGAGGCACTCAAACCCTTTAATTTTCCTTATTTTTCATCACTCAGAATGATGATTTGATAACATATTGTAAGCAACGCTTTGCACGGCACTATCGCTCTTTCTTCTTGAGTTTTTCAGTCAGAAAAATGTGGAACTGCTCTGTTGCGTCCTCAGAAAACCGATTAAGAGCGATCACATCTTTCACTTTCGACAGTTTCGTGTCCAGTGTGTACACTATTACACTATATTTGAGCCAAGACTCCTGGACAGGGCTATCAGAAAACCATCACATGATTCTACGCTTTAGGTGCTGGCATAATCGAGTCCGTCGTTGGCAATATCAACAGCGATGTCCTGATATAATGAATCTGAACCTGACAGCAGCATGTTGCCCAGTATCTTTCGTGTCGGTACCCTGGGCACCTTCAGATAACGCGTTGCAATATGATAGGCGCCAATTATTGAAGAGACGGGCAGAGCCGCACGCCTGTCTCCCGAAAGCACCGACTCGAGAAAACTGATGCTCATTTCCTTGAGAGGATTATTGAAGACTGAAGGCAGTATTATGCCGACGTCGACGACACCATCACCGAAATCCGATTTTCCTTCTGGCATATTGTTCGCCCAACCACTTCCAGCTTTCCTCCGAATCTTCTGAGCCGATCTTCTGACTGAGCTTTCTGGCTGTATCCGCCCATTCCTTCGCCTTAGCTCTGATTTCTTTGTTATCCTTTGACAGAGTAATCATGCCATTCTTAAGCATGAGGATTACATGTTCGCCCGGCGCAATGTGCAGCGCTCTTCGAAGTTTCACAGGTATCACGAGTCTTCCCTGTTTATCGACTTCTACTGTTTCTTCCACTATTATCACCACATGGTGATGTAATTTCCAAATAATTATTCATTCTCGAAAATAGAATACTCGGGAAGAAGTGCCAGAGCCGACGACAGAGGCAGAAGCAGGAGAAGGACGGATGGACAGTTACGTTCTCCATCAGCTGGAGGAAGCAGTGGTTTATCGCGCGCTGTTGCTGAATCTGGTCGTCACTGCTCCACTTCATAACCTGACTGAATCCATCCGTTCATTCCGTCGATCAGGTTCACTGCATTCTTCAATCCCCTGTAATGCAGGAATTGCGTCGCCTGTTCGCTCCTGTTTCCAGACTCGCACACCATGACAATCTTCTCGTCTGGATGCAGTGTGCGGAACAGGGACGTGAATCTGCTGAGCGGCATGGAGATTGAACCGGGTATCCTGTACCGGCCGAACTCCCACTCTTCCCTTACGTCGACGATCTTCAACGGCTCACCTCTCTCAATCATGCCCTTCAGTGCATCGGGTGTTATGCTTGCTTCCGCCTGCATTGTAATTCCTCACGCTGCTCCGGCCAGGGCCGGCTTGCTGTCGATGAGACCGAGATTGTACTTCTTGATGAGCTGGTAATCCTTTATCGGCTCGTAGGTCGTGCTGATGACAAAATTAACGAAATCCTCCTTCGCTCTGCGCTGAACGGTGCCATTGAACCTCCGCTCATATCCGATGGTGGAACTCGTCTTGTTACCCATGCCCGAGCCGCATGCCGAACCAGCAAAATGTCCCGGATACAGTTCGTAGTAATCTTCGAATTTCAACAGTCCCTGAATACTGTCATAAAGCTGACCTGCTTTTGAGCGCACATCCTCATTATCGGAAAGGACGAGATCTGGTCTGGCAACGCCGCCGACGAACAGCGAGTCGCCGCTCAAGACCAATCTGTCAGCGACATTGAGGGATACGTGGTCAGGCGTATGGCCTGGCGTATAGAGCACTTTCACGGGTACATTCCCGATGCTCAGCGTGTCTCCGTCCTTTACATGAATGAAATCGAATGTCGCCGGTGCAAACTCCGACATAAGCAGTTTCGCACCGGTCAGATTGCCAATCTTCTGGATCGCAGAAAAGTGATCTGCGTGCGAGTGCGTGTCAAGAGCCCTGTTTATCGTCAGAGCGTGATCGTCTGCCGTGGTGATATAGCGTTCGGTCATCTCCTCAAGCGGATCTATGACGATTGCGTCGCCCGTGAGTAAATCCCCTACCATGTACGAGAGACAGCCCGTCTCCTCCCTCAGGAACTGACGGAAGTACAGGTCCTTTGCAGTGCCGGTCACTTTTGATTACCTTCGGGCGTCTTCCAGATATGTACGAATATAAGATGTTTTGCCAAAAATAAATGCGCACACGCAGGCAAAACATATAACATCATCCTGAATCCAGTGGTATTCAAATATGCCTGACATATTATGGCAAATGATTAAAAAGCCTATTCGTATCAGGTCGAGTCGGAAATGCAGAAACTCTTAATCAATGACACCGGCTTGACGCGTAATTTAATATGGCAGGAATTAGCCAAATCGGAAGAGAGCAGATACGGTTCCAGGCTCCTTGCGATTCTGCTCGCGTGCAACGGCCTGAGCAGCTATGACATTGCAAGGATGCTCGGCCACAGCCCACGATCGGTGCAACTGTGGATAGAGCGGTACAACAGCGACGGTCTCGAAGGACTGAAGGAAAAAAAGAAGTCGGGAAGACCGCGCTCGATCTCGGGAGAGCGCTTCGTCCGCCTGCTGGAGGACATAGGACGGAAACCGTCAGCATTCGGCTACGAGGATGATGACTGGAATTGCAGGAATCTCTCCGACCACCTCAGGACAGCCTACGGAATAGCGCTGAGTCCGAGACATTGCAGGAGAATCATGCTTATGCTGAAGGAGCAGAAACGGGCATCGGCCAATGCACCTCAAGTGTAATTACGGTGTTCCCGGATATTGCCAACTCCCCTCGTGATAATATAACCGGACTTATTAGGTGGAAGCGTGGCTTCGGTCAAGGACGTGGCGGCATTTCTGGCCATGGCAACGATGTGGGCATTGAATTACCCTCTTGTGAAGATTGCACTGCTCTACGAGGGTCCGCTCTACATACTCTTGTTCAGACTCGCCATAGGTGCCCTGTTCTCGATTGCAATTGCAGGCGGATTCAAGCATGTACCGAGAGGATTAAGGGATAATGCCTTCATCATGATCACTGGACTGCTGAATTCGGCACTGTTCATGGGCTTCTGGTTCCTCGGCGAGAGGACCGAATCAGCAGCGATATCGTCAATCATCATCTACACATTTCCAATCATCAACATCATACTGTCATACGTCTTCCTGAAAGAGAACCTTACGGCTGCCAGAGCTGTCGGCACAGTGGTGGGCTTCGCGGGCATGGTTGTGATCTTCTTGGAACAGCTGCGCGTCGGCGTAAATGAAGGATTGCTGTACCTTTCACTTGCAGCGATCGTGTGGTCCGCATCTGCGATGGTTTACAAGAAATACCTGAACGGGAGAAATGTAAGTGCGGTCAATGCGATGCAATTTGTTTACGCGGTGCCGTTCGTCTTTTTCTGGGCAGTCTTAGGCGAGAAATTCAATCCCAAGGGCCTAGACTACATGTTTCTCGGAACGATGCTTTACATGGGACTTTTCGGCAGCGCGATCTCCTACCTCCTGTATTTCCATCTCACGAGGAAGTACGATGTCTCGCTCATATCCGGGTTCTTCTTCGTCGTTCCGGCGATCTCCGTTCTGCTGAGTTTCCTGATACTTCATGAAACAAGCTCATTTTTCACATATGCCGGATTCGGGCTCATATCAGTGGGCATCTTCATAGGGTCTTACCGAAGAAGGTCACGCCGCGGCACCGGCAGCCGTTATTCCGACAGTTTAGAAACCTGACGCAGGACTGAACGCAGCAGGCGAGGTAGGACCGCTGAGCGGAAATGGCCCCGAGAAGGCACGGGCATGAGTTTGCTAAAAACACGCAATGCACGAAGAAGATACGGGGAGTCAGCCGTTCCGAAGTTCGTTTTCCAGTCTATTATCACCAGTGAAAGCTACATCAAAAACATATAATTAGGATTAGCATCTACAGAGCGAGCCATATGTACATTTGAAGCACATGAATTGGCCCGTACTGGATTCAAAGGAGCTGATTTCCAATAATGAATTATGAAGAACCCGGGAAGAAAAGGCTCGAAGTGCTGTATGTGGACGACGAAATTCACATGCGGGACTCGTTCAAGCAGTTCATGGAGTATCAGTTTGACGTCAATGTGAAGGCTGCGCCTTCACCGCTCATAGCATTTGACATGATGAAAGAGAAGGAGTTCGATGCAATCGTCTCCGATTATCAGATGCCTGAAATGGATGGTCTGGAGTTCCTGCGCAAACTGAGGTCTTCCGGTTCAGACATTCCATTCATACTCTTTACGGGCAGAGGGAGGGAAGAGGTTGTAATCGAGGCGTTGAACAGCAGCGCAGACTATTATATGCAGAAAGGAGGTAATCCGTCGTCCCTTTTTGCCGAACTCAACTACTACCTCAAGCTGTCGGTGGAGAAGAGGAGAAAAGAGCGGCAGATAGCCCTGACGAACGAAAGGCTGGAATCGCTCATCGAAAACATGTCTGATGCCTTTGCTCTTTTCGATCTCAAAGGACACATAATCTCCATCAACGGCGCTTTCGAAAAGACATACGGCTGGTCCGCTAATGAAGCCGCAGGAATGGAGCTGCCAATGGTTCCTCAGGAGGAAATGAACGCGGCAAAGCAGAGATTTGAGGATGTCGTTGCCAGTGGCAAGGCCATTCACTACACCGGAACGAGGATGCGCAGGAACGGCGAGAGTTTCGAAATGATCATGACCATCACTCCGGTCAAGGACGGACGCGGAAAAGTTGTCGCGATAGCAGGCATTGGAAGAGATATTACAGAAATGGCCAGGGCCATGGCTGTCAACGAAAGGCAGAAGGAAGAGCTGAGGGTTACACTCGCAAGCATCGGCGATGCCGTGATTGCGACGGACAGAAATGGAGTGGTAACCTTTCTTAACGCCGTGGCGTCGAAGCTCACAGGCTATTCAGAGGAGGAAGCCGTCGGCAGACCGGTAAATGAGATTTTCCACATTGTCAACGAGGAAACGAGGGAGCCTGTCGACATTCCTGTAGACCTGGTCATGAGAAATGGCGAGATCGTCGGAATGGCCAATCACACAGTGGTCATAGCGAAGCAGGGCACGGAACGCATGATCGCCGACTCTGCATCACCGATAAAGAATGCAGAAGGCAATATTGTCGGTGTCGTGATGGTGTTCAGGGATGCGACTGAAGAGAAATTGACCGAACGCAGGAGGTCGGCAAGACAGGCCGTCTCTGATGTGCTTGCGTCTGAAACATCAGAAAAGGAAGCGCTGAACAGGATAGTGGAAACTGTCGGCGCCAAACTTGGTTTTCAGGTTGGCGAAGCATGGTTGCTGGACGAGCATGACGGCAGGCTGCGCATTGCTGCGCGCACCGGTAGTGAGGAACAAGACACGGCTTTCCGCAATGTGTCGCTTGGAACTTCGTTCGCGGCGGGAGAAGGACTCCCGGGAAAAGTTCTTGAAACGGGTAAACCGGCATGGATTGCAGATCTGTCCGCAGACAGGAGTTTCATCAGGCAGGCTGCGGCAGGCGCGAACGGCCTGAAGTCCGCATTCGGCATTCCTCTTTCCAACAGGGGAAAGACAGAAGGCGTGATGGTCTTCCTGAGCAAAAAGGCTCTGGATTTGGACAACAACATGGTCAACACCATGCGTGATATAGGCAGGCAGATTGGCCTCTTTATCGGACGGCTCAGGGCTGAGAACAGCATGAAGAGCATACTGCACAACATACAGTCATTCATAGCGAACACTCCGATGCTGATCGCGGTTTCAGACATGAACGGCAATTTCGTTTCCGTCAATGAGTCGTTTGAAGAGACTTACGGCTGGACGAAAGACGAGGTCATAGGTAAATCGGTTCAGTGCATCATACCGGAGGAGCTGAGGTCCGAGATGAAGAAAACAGTGGAGCTTGTCGCCTCTGGCGGAAGTTCCACGTTTGAGACAATCAGGATGAGAAAGGATGGCACAAGACTGAACATGCGTGCGACTGTATCGCCTGTTTTTGATGCCGAGGGCAACGTTACGCACATTTCCACAATTTCCAGAGATGTGACGGCTGAGAAGAGGGCGGAAGCGGAACTCAGACTGAAGAACGAGGTTGTTGAAAAACTCCATGAACTGGTAGTTGTGACGAAACAGGATGAAGAGGGCAATCCTGTCATCATATATGCCAATCCTGCCTACAGCACGATATACGGTTATTCAGCACAGGAAGTGATGGGCAAGACGCTGTGGGACATGCAGGGCGAAGCAACAGATTCATCCTCGCTGAATGCGATGTACAATGCTTATGTTGCAGGCACATACTTCAACGGGGAGATCGCCGGTTATAACAAAAACGGTGACCTGCTTTACCTTGACACCACGCTCTTCCCGATGAAGAACGGTTCAGACGACACAAAGGTCTGGGTGCTTATCCAGAAGGACATCACCGCACTGGTGCTGAACCGTGAGAGTCTGCAGAAAGCCAATGAAAAACTCAACCTGATGGAAACGATAAACAGGCATGATATGCTCAACCATCTGCAGGCGATCGAGGCATATACCCACCTGGTTTCCATGTCCGCCAAAGATGACAAACTTTCGGACAACGTGGAAAAGATCATGAACATAACAGAGATGATGCGGAGGCAGCTCGCAACGCTTAAGGAGTTTCAGTTTTCCGGCAGCCCGCGCTGGATGAGCGTCAGGACGGCATTCATGGACAGCATAGAAGGCATCGACACCGGAGACATCGATCTGAAGCTGTGCGACATGGATGCCGATATCATGGCCGATCCGCTGTTTGAAAGAGTATTTTCAAATCTTGTGAACAATTCGATGAAGCACGGAGGAAACGTCAGGACGATTTCGGTAGATATGGAGGAAAGGCAGGATCACCTGGTCTTAACATATTCGGACGACGGAAAGGGCATTCCCGCCGGCAGGAAAGCGGCCATTTTCCAGCCAGACAGGGAAAGACCGCTGCACGGACTCAAACTGATACGCGACATACTCGAGATGACGCACATGACGATAAGGGAAGTGGGCACCGAGGGCAGCGGATCGAAATTTGAGATCATCGTCCCGAAGGAAAATTACAGGATAAGAACGCAGGAGAGGGAAAGTCGCAGCAACCGTGTGCGGTGACACAGAGCTTCAGGGCCGGGACTGACCGGGCGCAGACAGCCACAACTTACCGTCATCATTGAAGATGGGGAGTGCATTATTGCCTCAGGCAGGTGAAGGATGGATCCGGCTAACGGCCAAGTCGTCGATATGCTGAATGAAATCGCCGACATACTGGAAATCACAGGTTCGGACAGGTTCAGGCCCCTCGCTTACAGGAGGGCTTCGAGAACAATCGAAGCGCTGCCCAAACCAATATCCGCGTACATCGCGGAGGGAAGCGTGTCGGAGCTTGCAGGCGTCGGCGAGGCGATAACAGCAAAGATAAAGGAATTTACTACAACAGGCAGGCTCGAGTATCTGGAAAACCTGAGGAAGAGCATACCCCACGGACTGCTGGATATGCTTAAGCTGCAGGATGTGGGACCAAAGACTGCGGGAAGGCTTTTCGCTGAGCTCAGGGTGACGAGCATAGACGAACTGGAGAAGGCATGCAGGGAACACAGGGTGCGGGTTATCAAGGGTTTCGGGGAGAAGACCGAGGAGAAGATACTGCAGAGCATAGAGTTTTACCGTTCCAGCGGCGGCAGATTCCTTCTGGCGGAAGCCGATGAAGTGGCTTCATTGCTCATCGGGCATCTCGAAAATCATGCTGAACGCATTCTGCCCGCAGGTTCGCTGAGGAGGAGGCGCGAGACTGTCGGAGACATCGACATTATTGCATCGTCGTCCGCGCCGGAGCGTATAATGGACGCATTTGTTTCAATGCCCGAGGTGCGCACCGTCCTCTCGAAGGGAGATACAAAATCCAGTGCCGTCCTGAAAAACGGCATCCAGGTTGACCTCAGAGTCGTGCCGGGTGAGAGTTTCGGCGCGGCACTGATGTATTTCACAGGATCGAAAGATCACAATGTCATACTCAGAACGATATCCATTGACCGCGGATACAAACTGAATGAGTACGGATTGTTCAGTAGGGAAGGGGGCACGGCGGTGGCCGGAAGGAGCGAGGAGGAGATATATACGGCGCTTTCGCTGCAATACATTCAGCCGGAGCTGAGGGAAGCGAGGGGTGAGATTGAAGCCGCTTCGGCAAACAGGCTTCCCGTCCTGGTCGAGGAAGGGGACATCAGGGGCGATATGCACTGCCACACGGACTGGAGCGATGGCAGCAGCACGCTGGAGGAAATGGTGGCTGCAGCAGAAAAGCGCGGTTACCAATACATTGGCATCACCGATCACTCTAAAAGCGAGAAGGTGGCAAACGGACTGCCGGTGGAGAGAATGGACAGGCAGATTGAGCGCATACACGCGCTCAACGATTCGCACAGTTTTAGAACGAAGGTGCTGGTCGGAAGCGAGGTGGACATACTGCCGGACGGCAGACTGGATTATGACAACGACGTGCTGAGCAGGCTCGACTTTGTCGTCGGCTCCATCCATTCCAGATTCAACATGGAGAAGAAGGAGATGACAGAGAGACTGCTGACTGCAATGTCAAATCCGCATCTCACTATTTTCGGACACCCCACGGCGAGACAGATAGGCAAGCGGGAGGCGATATCGTTCGATGCCGACGCCGTTTTCGGCGCGGCGGCGGACAACGACGTGTTTCTCGAAGTGGACGGTTCGCCGGAGAGACTGGATCTGAACGATTCGCTCATAATAGAGGCAAAGAAACATGGCTGCGGTTTCATGCTTGACAGCGATGCCCACCATCACTCTTCACTCTCCAACATGCGTTACGCGGTGGCGATGGCCAGACGCGGATGGCTGGAAAAGCTGGATGTGGGAAACACACAGGACGCAGAGCATATGCTGAAGATGCTTCGTGCATGACAAACGCTACTCGCCGTGCCTGTGCTCAGGCATGCATTTTACGCTTCGCGAGGTAGCACGTGACTGCATTGAGCAGCTGGAATATCAGCAGCACTGTCACTGCCACGGATGTGCCGAAAACGGAGCCGTCCAGTTTGCCAAATCCGAACAGGTAATCAAAACCCTCTGCTGCTGTCCCGTGAAACTGGCTGAGAGCAAGGCCGGAAGCGGCATCTCCGAGAATGGCTATCACGCCGATGACTGACCATACCGCCAGCGCCATTGCGGCCGGCGCCGCTTTCCTCGCAAGCAGGACGATGAGCAGAAGTGCATCAATCACTGCGAACACAAGGAGTCCGTACCAGTGCACGATCGCGTAGGTGTAGAGATATTTGTCCATGGCAAGCAGATACGCGGATGATGCCAGTTGCACGACCACAAAGAACGCAATGGGAATAGCATAGGGTACTTTCCCCTCGGTTTTTGTCGGCATAGTTAGGCTATGGCGGAATAATATTAAAACCTGAGGGAAGGTTAGCGCAATGCCTGCGTGCGCTGGCATGCAAAAAGCATGTCAATGTTTGCCATCGTTTTCGACGTGTCTCGCTCTGAGTTTTTCCAGCACTTCGGTGTAGCTCATACCCGTGTACTTCAGCGCAAGCAGGAAATGGAAGAGCAGGTCGGCGGCCTCGTCGACAGTCTGTGCAGTCTTTCCGTCCTTTGCACTCAGTATGAACTCGGCTGCTTCCTCACCGACCTTCTTGAGCGGTTCGTCCCTTTTCGAAAGGGTGCGAAAGACATAAGAATCAGCGGAGCTGTCGACCATCCTTTCGTCGAAAAGTCTTTCGAGCAGCAGGGGGATCGCAAGCGCGCTTCCTTTCCATTCCGTTCCGTCTTCGAAGAAACAGCTCCGCTTTCCCGTGTGACACACCTTCCCCGGTCCCTCGACATAAACCCTGGCGAGCAGCGTGTCGCCGTCGCAATCCTCCCTGAGTTCGACGAGTTTGAGTCTGTTTCCGGACGTTTCGCCCTTCATCCACAGCTTCTGCCTGCTCCTGCTCCAGAAGTGCACATATCCCGTCTCTTTCGTCTTCAGAATGGATTCGGCGCTGGTGTAGCCGAGCATCAGAACGGTGCCGTCCAGCGCGTCCTGCACAATGAGCGGCCTGAGTTCATCCAGCTCCGGCACCTCCCGTGTTCCTGACAGCTATGCCGTGTGACAGCAGCGCTCCCTTCACTTCGGCAATGCTCAGCGTGCCGAAGTGGAAAACGGATGCGGCAAGCGCTGCGTCCGCGCCGCACCTTCCGAGCACATTGATGAAATCATCAGTCGTGCCGCATCCGCCGGATGCGATGACAGGCACAGTTACTGAGGAAGCTACTGCGGACACCAGCCTCTCGTCGTATCCTTTCCCGGTTCCGTCTGCGTCTCTGCTCGTGAGCAGTATTTCGCCGGCACCGAGCTCCTGCACCCTGCGCGACCACTCGACCGCGTCCATGCCCGTTGCAAGCGTGCCAGAGTTTGTGTAAACTTCATAACGCTGCGACATAGTGTTCCACGCCGCATCTATTGAAACGACCACACACTGACTTCCGAACTCTTCGCTTACGCCCCTTATCAGCTCCGGGTTTCTCACCGCCGCCGTGTTGAGCGATATCTTGTCTGCTCCGCTGCCAAGCGCCCGCGAGACGTCTTCGAGCGACCTGAGACCCCCTCCCGCGGTCAACGGTATGAACAGGACGGAAGCCGTGTCACTGAGCCTGCCGAACATCGTCTCCCTCGATGCGTTGGTTGCGCCGATGTCAAGCCATGCAATTTCGTCCGCCCCCTCCTGCTCGTACCTGGCAGAGAGTTCCACCGGATCGCCTGCGTTCCTCAGGTTTTTAAATTTCACTCCCTTCACTACGCCATCGCCGAGTATGTCGAGGCACGGTATGATCCGTTTCATCCGTCATCCACCTCCAGCAGAACAGATCCCTTGGCCGAGACCTCCCCGTCCCTTCTCTCCATTGCCTGGCGCAGGGACAGACCGAGCGCCTTGAAAGCCGCTTCCACAACGTGATGCTCGTCCTTACCCCTGACAACAACCACGTGAAGATTTATCGCCGCATTGGATGCAAAGCTCGAGAGGAAATGTTCGAACGGCCATGCCAGTTCATCTGACGAAAAATAACTCCTGCCCGAAAGGTCGACGGCAACCTGGACAAGTGCATCGTCCATGGGGACAACTGCATATCCCATTCTCTTCACCGGCCAGTCGTCGATACATTTCTTCATGGCAATGCCCAGGCAGATGGCCACGTCTTCACTGGTGTGGTGTACCATGTCGCCCTTGGCCTTCACCGAGATATCGAATGAGGAGTAACGCGCGAGCGTATTGACCATATGACCTACCATCTGCAAACCCTCCGAGTCGAACTCACATATACCCCTGCCGTCGGCGTTCAGCGACAGCACTATCTGCGTTTCCTTTGTCTCCCTTCTCACACTGTGAACTCTCTGCTTCATCAGCAATCACTCCCTTACCTTCTGTTCTCCATGTTCTCAAATTTCTCAAATTTCTCAATCAGCTCCGGGAGCGATGCCCGGCCGTCATACAGCATCCTTCCCAGTATGGCTCCGTCGACGCCGCATGCGCCGAGCAGCTCGATGTCACCGAGACTCGAAATACCGCCGGCAACATTCAGCGGGTGGCGCACGGTGTTTCGTACCGCCTTCACCATAGTGACGTCGACCCCTGCTAGTCTTCCCTCCCTGGACACATCGGTTATCACAATGGAGTGCAGCGGCAGGGCATCGCATGCTGCCGCTGCCTCCTCAGGACGCGTGTCACGCTCCTCAGTCCATCCCGAAACCTTCACCCGTTCGCCTTCGTAATCAATGGATGCAATAATCCTGCCGGGGAAGGAGGCACTCATCCGTTCGAATTTCTCCCTGTCCGAGAATATGATTGTGGAAACCATCACCGCATCCGCACCCATGTCCAGGTAGCGTGCGATGTCCCGCTCACTCCTCACTCCTCCTCCGACCTGAATTTTCGCCGTAGCGCCTGAGAGTATAGCAGCGAGCGCATCCCTGTTAGCGCAGGAGGGCTGTCCAAATGCGCTGTCGAGATCCACGACATGTATGCGGCGCGCACCCTGTGATTCCCACCGCTCGAGCAAACTCACGGGAGAGGGACTTTCAAACACGGCGGAACCCTTCCTGCCGCCGACGAGTTTCACGGCATTTCCCCTGCGCAGATCTATTGAAGGAATGACCTGCATCACCGCACGCTCCTCACATGCTCGACGAAATTTGACAGCAGCTTCAGTCCCTGCACAGAACTCTTTTCAGGGTGAAACTGCACACCGAAACTCTTCCCCCGCGCTATCGCACTGGTGAACGTGACTGTGTCCGCCCCGTCCTTCATCGTGGTCGTTCCAACTGTATCGCATACGTCAGAAGGGACCGGTACGTACGAATGCACGAAATAGAACGGTTCGCCGTCCGGAATGTCCTTAAAAAGTATGCTGTCAACGGTGTGCGACACCGGTTCCCAACCCATGTTAGGCACCTTGCGTGCCTGAAGTTTCTTAACACTTCCCGGAATGATACCGAGTCCTGCGCCACCTCCCTCATCGCTGTGTTCCAGCAGCAGCTGACATCCCAGGCATATGCCTAGAACTGGTTTGTCTTTTATGAGTTCCACCGTCTCTGCTCTGCTCCCTTCGAACCATCTTGAACCGGCAGAAAATGAGCCGACGCCGGGGAGTATGATGCCGTCCGATCCGAAGAGTTCGGCAGGCGTTCTGGCTATGGCCGCTTCAGCGCCAGTCCGCTCCACAGCCTTTGTGATGCTGTGCATGTTGCCCACGCCGTAACTGGCAATGGAAATCTTCATAGAGCACCAGCCATGATTTCTTTGAGCTCTTTCAGAAAGATGTCATTCTCTTTCCTGGTCCTCACCGTTATACGAAGGCAGTCGCCGTATCCCGGCTGCTCTATCTTCCGGGTGAATATGCCATTCGACTGCAGCATATCGCAAACCGCATCGCGTTTTCCATTGAACTCTGCGAGCAGGAAATTAGCCGCAGAAGGATAGACAGTAAGTCCGAGCCTTTCCATTTCGCTTCTCAGATATTCTCTCTCGACTGCATTCCTCTCCCTTATGTTCCTGACAAAGTGCTGATCGGCCAGTGCTTCAAGCGCAACGCTCTGGGACACGGACGTCACGTTGAACGGATTCTTGATCCTCCTCAGGAGCGATGCAGTGGTATCACCGGAAATCGAATAACCGATCCTGAAATTAGGCAGGCCGTATATCTTCGAGAATGTCCTCACCACGACAAGGTTGCCGAATTCGTTGACGAGCGGCGCAACGGTTGTGTCCGCATACTCCGCGTAAGCTTCGTCTACGACAACGATGCCGTCGAACGAAGAGGCAAGAGAGGCTATATTCTCGCTGCCCAGGACGTTACCCGCAGGATTGTTGGGACTCGAAATGAGAAGCATCTTGCCCTGGCCTGGATCGAAACCTTCCAGCGACGGCGGCTTTCCCATGAACGGGCTTACGATTTCCGCCCCGTTGAGCGAGGCAAAACGGTTGTACATCCAGTATGCAGGAACGGGGACAACTGCCCTGTCTCCCCTGTTTATGAACACTCTCGTCAGCATATCCAGTATCTCGTCTGCTCCGCAGCCCACGACCACCTGTTCAGGCGTAACACCGTTGAGCGATGCTATCGCATTCCTCAGTTTTTCTGCAGTCTGATCTGGATAATAAGCGCATTCCTGAAGTCCGCCTATCATATCTGATGCCCTTCCCTCGAGCAGTTTCCTGACACCCGGGCAGGGCCCATACGGACTGGTGTTGTCATTCATCTTTACCGAATTTTCGCCGCGCGGATAAACATAAAGATATTCTTCAGCGGAGACAATCTCTTCCCTCGCCATCGATTCCGGTTTCACCTTCGGGTTCATTGCACATCCTTACCCGTTACTCCACTGGAACGGCCTCTCAATTCCATGGCCGCCGCATGTGCGGACAGCCCTTCCGATTTAGCTAGCGTTGAGCCGTATGCGGAGAGTTTCTCCGCCGTGATGCTGCTGATCCTCTGCCGTTCTACCACCTTCATGAAATCGGTCACCTGGAGGGGAGAGGAGAAACGGGCCGTCCCCATCGTCGGAAGTATGTGATTTGTCCCGGTGATGTAATCGCCGAACGCGACGGAAGAGTATCTGCCTATGAATACGGATCCTGCATTTCTCACCCTGTTGCCGATATTCTCAGCCACTTCGCCCACCGCGAACAGGTGCTCGGGCGCGTACTCTTCCGCAAACTGCTCCATGTATTCCGGGGATGCAGCCAGAACAGTGCTGTAGTGCTCCATCGCTGACGAAGCGGGCATTCCCGCGCGGGCCAGTCTGGCGTTCATCCGTTCGGTGACTGCAGCTATGAGTTCTTCGCTGTCGCTGCACAGAACGCCGCACGCACCCGAGCCGTGTTCCATCTGTGCAATCAGCTCTGAGGCAACTATCTCTTCATCCCCGATTGCCGTTCTGTCTGCCAGCACGAGTATCTCTGTCGGACCTGCAATTGAATCTATGCCGGTGAGGCCGAGAGAAGCAACGATCGCTTTGGCGCGTGCAACATAGGAATTACCGGGACCGACAATCTTGTCCACCTTCCGTATGCTCTCGGTGCCGAACGCCATGGCTGCCACCGCCTGGGCTCCACCGACGGTGTATATTTTTTCGATGCCAGACAGCAGGCAGGCTGCGGCCACATAACGCAGGCGCCTGCCGCTCCTGTCAGGCGGAGTGAAGAGCACTATTTCTCCGACACCGGCGATCCTGGCCGGAATGGCTGCCATTAGCACTGTCGAAGGATATGCAAAGTTTCCACCTGGAACGTAGATGCCCACGCGCCTGAGCGGTACATATTCGCGTTCCACACGCGATCCGTCAAACTCAAGCATGTGTCCCGCAGGGAGACCACCGGAGTGGAAGCGCCCTATATTCGACGCCGCAATCCTCATTGCATCCAGAATGTCGCCGTCGACATCAGAAGACAGTGCCTTTATCTCATAGCCGTCGATCATCAGCGTTTCCAGCCTTACGCCGTCGAGTTCCTCTGTCAGCTGCAGGAGCGCGCGATCCCCTTCCGTGCGCACCATCTCAAGAATGCGTTCGACGACAGCATCGATGTCATTCGTGGATGCGTGCCGCTTTCTCAGAGCGGCGGCTGCCGACGCACAATCCCTGGCGCTGTTGCACACGAACAGACCCGCGTTCACGGAACCAGCCTCTCTATCCTTGAAACGAGTATGCCTGTGCATCCAAGTGCCTTGAGTCCGGGTATCAGCGTGTTTATTTCACTGGATTCCACGACTGAATGAAGCGCAAAGAAATCATCTCTTCCGGAAATGCGCATGAATGTCGGTCCCTCCATGCCCTTGAGAAGCCGCCTGACGGCAACCTCCGAGTGCGATGGGACGTTGACCATCAGATATCTCTTCGATCTGGCATCCTGGACACTCCTGAGGAGGCAGAGGAATTCGTCGATTTCCTCCCTTCTCTTCTCAAGCGCCCCGGCGCCTGCTATCACGACGGCTGTTGATTCAGCCACCACACAGAGAGATCTGAGACCGTTGCTACGGAGCGTTGCACCCGTTTCGACAATATCAGATATGGCATCGGCAATGCCTATCATCGGAGCAGCTTCTGTCGTGCCCGAGACTGTTACAAGCTGCACCTTCCTGCCAATTTTCTCAAAAAATCTTCCTGTGATATTGGGAAACATTGTCGCGACTCTGATACCGTCGGAGAGCTCTGTAGCGTCAGTTGCGGAAGAGTTCTCGGGGACAGCGATGCAGAGAGAGCACTTTCCAAAATCGAGCTCCATCAGCTCGCTGACCGCGCCGTCACCATATTCCATGACAAGGTCCCGTCCCGTTATTCCAATGTCTGCGGAGCCGGACTTCACCAGTCCGATGATATCTTTGGCTCTGACCGATTGCAGCTGGTAACGGGAACGTTCATCTTCGGAGACGAGTGTCCTGTCGCCGGGAGGCGGAAGATCTATGCCCACTACGGAGAGCAGTTTTTCTGCGCCCTCTCTCAGTCGGCCTCTTCCCGGAATCGCAATACGCAGTCTGTACTCAGCAGACAGATAAGGCACCCCCGATTCCAGACCCGCGGTTGCGTGCAAAAAACAGCTCTGTACTACACCATCTCAGGGTGAAGTAAACCATACACGGGGATTTTTGCCATGTAATTATTCCTCTTTCTTCTTCTGCCCAAGATGGACGCACTAATAAGCCTTTCGTATGGAATCGAATTTATTTCATGCTTCAAGGAAAACATTCAATCGCACTTTTCCATCTAAAGTATTCTGCCTGTTTCCTTCTTCCCTAAATCGCGCGGATGTAAAACTAACTGCTGAATCTCAGGTGCTTCGTCCGGATCCAGTCCCTGAAAATTGTTTGTACCGCCAAGTCTGTTGAGACCCATTCCCCTCGAGGCAATCATGAAACCGGAGCCACCTATGGGCTGAATATACAAAGTAGAGAGACGGAGTATCCTGTCCATAATACCCATCGACACTATGACGTTCACGACGTTCTCCTTCTCGCCCAGGCATTTAACTCTCTTCGGTTCATATGCATTGGCTCAGGTGATTCCCTCATCTCCTCAATGAAAACAGAACTGATATTGTTGGCGAACAGTTCATAAATCCCATGGCCCATCTACTCACATTCAGGAGAAAATTGTGATTAATATGCCATTATTCGGAAGCAACAGCGGATCGGATGAGCCGGAAGCCAAGTTCACAGAACTGCCGCAGAAGATCATGGAAAAGTTTCAGCCCATGCTCCTTCCCGGCGAGAAAATAGAGATGGCTCTGAGGGGCATCGCCGGATCGCATGTTGAAGGAAGTATGGCGGTTGGCAGTATGGGCGGTATGCGCGGCATGCAGACTACAAGAGGGGAACAGGTTGGCCATCCTTGGCTGGTCATAACGAGTCAGAGACTCTTCCTTCTGTCGACTGGACTCATATCCTTCGAGAGCAGACAGTTCACATGGGACAAGATCAATTCCATCGAGTTTCAGCAGGGCGTTGTTGAAGACAGGATTGTAATAACAGGCATGGGTGTCAATGAGATATGGACTTTCTGGAAGAAGCTGCGACAGACCACGCAGCAGCTTGTTCAGGCGGTCAATCAGAAGATAGCTGGGGCCGCAGAACAGGCGAGGCACGTAATCATAGACGGAGGAGGAGCGCAGAAACAGGATCCGCTCGCCGAACTGAAGATGAGACTCGTGAAAGGAGAGATTACGCCGGACGAATACCAGAAGCTGAAGACCGTGCTCGAGAGCTGATTGTCAGGATCTCTTCTCAGCCTTAACTGCGCGCCGCTTTCGACAAAAAGCTTATTCAATGAGCGTTTTCCTGTGTCGTCGTCTGCGCGCAGAAGCGCGACGGCCGGGATGAAGCACAATGTCAGAAGACGGAGAACAGCGCACTGAAGAGGAAATAAACAGACTCATCGAGATCCGTCGCGAGAAACTCAGGAAGCTGACAGAGAATGGAGTGGAAGCGTTCGCGTACTCGTTCAAGAGGACGCACACGGCCGATGAAATAAAGGAAAAATTTGCAGATGCAGGACACGAACCGTCGGCCGAAACAGTCAGTGTGGCCGGTCGCATAATGTCTGTCCGGGATCACGGCAAGTCGTGCTTCATGAATCTGAGGGACAGGTCCGGCACGGTTCAGATATACGGACGACAGGACAAACTCGGAGTTGAAGCGTATTCGTCATTCAAGGACACCGATGCGGGCGACATAATCGGCGTCGAGGGCCATGCATTCAAGACCAGACGCGGCGAAATCACTATAGACGTTTCATCATTCACGCAGCTGGCAAAATCACTCAGGCCCCTTCCGGAGAAGTTCCACGGACTGAGAGATGTCGAATCGCGGTACAGGATGCGCTACGTGGATTTGGCAGTGAACGAGGATGTGCAGAAGATATTCATCATGCGAAGCAGGATTGTCAGCGCGATGCGCGGCTGGCTGGACGAAAGGGATTTTATTGAAGTCGAGACACCGGTGCTTACACCGGTGCCCGGGGGTGCACTTGCCAGACCGTTTTCAACACACTACAACTTTCTGGAGCAGGATTTCTATCTGAGGATAGCGACCGAGCTATACCTGAAGAGGCTCATAGTCGGCGGAATGGAAAAGGTGTACGAGATTGGAAAGGACTTCAGGAATGAGGATATGGACACGACGCACAACCCTGAGTTCACAATGCTGGAGCTGTACGAAGCATTTTCAGATTACAGAGACATGATGGAATTGACAGAGAACATGGTGAGCTACGCTCTGCATGAGGCTACCGGCTCATATGAGCTGAACTACCGTGATCAGCATCTGGATTTCAGAGCGCCGTGGAAAAGGATGTCAATGGTCGACGCCATAAGAAACGTGGGCGAGATTGACGTCGACTTCGGTGACAGGGAAGAACTGATGAAGGTCGCAAAGAAACTGAAGCTCGAGAACATCAAGGATGAGATGAGCGCGGGAGAGCTCATAGCGGAGCTGTTTGACCAGCGCGTTCAGGAACATATAGTGCAGCCTACCATTGTTTTCGACCATCCTGCCGAAATCAGCCCGCTGGCCAAGAGGAAGAGGGGCGATACGAGATTCGCAGAACGTTTCGAGCCCTTTGTCTGCGGCTTCGAGTTTGGAAACGCGTTTTCCGAACTCAACGATCCCATTCAGCAGAAGGAAAATTTCGAAAGCCAGAAGAAGGCACGGGAGAGAGGAAACGAGGAAGCGCATCCGTACGATGCCGATTATATCACGGCAATGGAGTACGGGCTTCCGCCGACCGGCGGCCTTGGCCTGGGCATAGACAGGATATGCATGGTGTTCGCCAATGTGGAATCAATAAAGGAGGTAATCCTCTTTCCGCAGATGAAGCGTAAAACAGACTGAAAAACGGCAGCTTTGCGCACCCGGCTTTGCTGCGCGGCGGTTTAATGAACGAATTGGCACTGCGCTCTGTCATGACGAAGAGACGAACAATTCGATGTAGTTTCCGTCCGGATCCCTGACATAAACCCATCTGCTTCTCTCAGTTCTGATTTCCTGCACGACGGGATGCCCTGCCTTCGCGCACTCCTCGACAGCGGCGTCCAGATCATCCACCGAAAATGCGAGATGATCCAGACCCTCACCCACAGTATACGGTGCATCGAACATGCTCCCCCTGTCATAGTAATTCAGTTCCAGCTCCGGTCCCTCGGGGCTGCAGGCCATCGAAACAACCTCGCCACTCGCCTCCTTGATTTTCTGCCTGCTCTTCACGTGCATTCCCAGAATTTTGGTGTAGAAATCGATTGACTTTTCCAGATTGCTGACCCTGATGCCGGTGTAAACAAACTTGGTTTTCATTTTCTCGCGATACGTCATGACGGTGTTTGCCGTTAAAAATGCTTCTTTGATGCCGGTGCATCTCAGCAGCAGAGCCTGAACGGGCACTGCATGCGGCAGCAAATTTCGGGAGCGCTATATACAAGAACGATCTAGAGAGCGGCTGCATGGACTACAAGTGGAAAGCTCTCTCCGTCACTTCAATAGGTGTAGCGATGTCGGCGGTTGACAGCACGATCGTCATACTCGCCCTTTTTCCCATAGCGACCAGCCTGAAGTCGAATTTCGTCACCATAGTATGGGTGATCATAGCGTACATACTGATGAGCACTGCGCTTGTCCTGAGTCTGGGAAGGATTGCCGACATATACGGCAGGAAGAAGATGTACAACCTCGGTTTCGTTGTCTTCACAATTGGTTCAGGGCTTTCCGGTGCCGCGCTTACCGGAACCGAGCTTGTACTCTTCCGCGCCGTTCAGGGCATAGGAGCTGCGATGCTCATAGCCAATTCGTTCGCGATAGTTTCGGAGGCTTTTCCCCCGTCTGAGAGGGGAAGGGCGTTCGGTCTCAACTCAATAGTCTGGGGTTCAGGCTCCGTCCTGGGCATCGTCCTGGGCGGTGTGATAATCGCTTTTACAACATGGAGACTGATATTCTTCATCAATGTGCCGATAGGCATATTCGGAACACTGTGGGCATACAGGACATTGAAGGAGTCAAAGGAAACCGGAAGCAGGAAAGTTGAGACATTCGATATTCAGGCTGCCGTTCTGTTCACACTCGGCCTGATAGCTCTCCTGTTCGGCATAACCTGGGGCCTTCTTCACGGGTGGACGGATCCTGTTGCGATAACCGCACTGATGTCTTCACCGCTGTTTTTCGCATTATTCGGCATTTGGGAAGCGAAATACAGCAATGATCCTATCGTCGATTTTGGCATGTTCAGAAACAGGGTGTTCACTTTCTCGATCATAAGCGCAATACTTCAGTCGATAGCGGTTTTCAGCGCCAACTTCCTGCTGCTGTTCTATTTCGAGGGAATAGACGGACTTCCGATTCTCACTGCGGCATACCTCATCATACCGATGGCCGTCATGACATCGATTGTGGGTCCCTTCGCAGGTGTGCTCACCGACAGGATAGGATCGAGGGTCGTGGCATCATCCGGTCTCGCAGTGCAGGCAATTGTTCTGATCATACTGAGCAGGCTGAGCCTTACGACGCCTCTTCTCTTCGTTGCAATCGTGGAGGGACTGTACGGCGTCGGAGGAGGACTCTTCTGGCCGGCAAACACAAGCGCAATAATGTCTGCGACGCCGGGCAACAAGTACGGCGTTGCATCCGGCATAATGAACACGTTCAGAAGCACTGGCATGGTGCTGAGTTTTGCTCTCTCACTGGTGGCGGCAACTAGCGTCATTCCGGCAGCATATGTCTACCACCTGTTTGTCGGCGATATAGTCGGGAGGCTGCCAGCCAGACTGGCAGGTGAGTATCTCACTGGCCAGGGCTTTGCGTTTGAAATTTCAGCGATCCTGCTTGTAATTGCAACGTTGATATCCATACTGCGGAACCCAATGCCGGGCGGCGTATCGAGAAGTTTCACTGTAACCGACGAGGATTGATGTCTGCGTATCAGCCAGCGGTTTTAATCGTTACAATTATTACCGTGCCATGCTTGCGCAATACTGCACAGGTGCCGGCAAATGAATACCATTGTAATAGTCACTGACAGCCTCAGGGCAGATTTCGTATCCTGCTATGGAAACAGATGGATAAAGACTGATAATTTCGACAGATTCAGCCGTACATCAATGAAAGTTACACATGCGTATCCGGAAGGACTTGCGACCATCCCCGTGAGGACTGCACTGTTCACCGGTCGTTACACGCTGCCTTTCAGGGGATGGCAGGGACTCGAAAGGCAGGATGTGCTTCTGGCCGAAACGCTGTGGGGCAAGGGTATCAGAACTGCACTGATAGCCGACACATACCACATGCACAAACCCGGCATGGGATTCGACAGAGGCTTTGATGAAGTGCAGTGGGTAAGGGGCCAGGAGTCGGATTTGTTTGAGACGGGTGATGTGAAGATACCTGACTTAAGCAGATTCGACAAGGAGCATAAATCCGACCCTACGCACGGCAGAAGGCTTGAACAGTATTTCAGAAACATATCACGCTACGACTGGCAGGACGAGAGCAACCATTTCGTCGCACAGGTAGCCGGCAAGACCGTGGAATGGATTGATGAAAAATCGGACAATGGCGATTTTTTCCTCTGGGTTGACAGCTTCGATCCGCATGAACCGTGGGATCCCCCTGAGCCATACTGGAGTATGTACGGGAAGACGAAGGGCGTGGCGGACGTGATATCTCCTGTATACGGACCGGTCGACGGCTATCTCACCGAAGAGGAACTGAAACGCGTCTCCTCCCTCTATGCGGGCGAAATTACTCTGGTAGACAAATGGATAGGAAAAGTGTTCGATGCTGTCGAAAAGAAAGGACTGATGTCTGATACGATGGTCATATGGCTATCTGACCATGGTGAACCGCTCGGAGAGCACGGAATGGTTATGAAGGCGAGGCCGTGGCCGTATGAGGAACTAATCCGGATACCGATGCTCATTCACCATCCGGAGGGAGCGATGGACGGCAGAAGCGTCAGGGGAATGGTCCAGACGTGTGATATCATGCCGACTGTGCTGGATTTCTTCAACATACATGAAAAGATGAAACACGGAGGAGAGGCTCTGCCCCCTACACATGGCGAGAGCATGCTCCCGCTACTGAGCGGAGAGAAGGATAAGCTGAGAGATTACGTACTGAGTGGCTATTTCAGAAAGTCATGGTCGGTAACGGACGGCAACTGGAAGTATATCACATATCTTGAGGAGGAGGCTACGAGGTACCTTGCGTGCGACATAACAGAAAGAATGTCATCGGCGGATCGCAGGAGCATCGTCGACCACAGACGTCCGGAACTCTACAACCTCACAGAGGATGCTGCCGAGAAGAACAACCTGCTGCCGAACGCGGACGAGAACACAAGAAATGTTGGAGACGACCTTGAACTGACAATGCGGCGCATGATCGACTCGCTGCAGGCGCATGACAGGATGGAGACACCGCCACATTTCGATTTCCTGGGCAGACTGCTGAACTGACACATCGCCTGACCTCCATTCTCAAATATGAGAATGAGTATCGTGCCAAAAAGTGATTGACACATGCATAACAGGAAACACAGCATAGCAATTATTGTCGCAGTCTCCGTGCTGCTGTTGTCTCCGGCGCTTGTTTCGGCTTCCGGGCAACAGCAGACTGCGAACGGAAACGCAGGAACCCGCGCATCGTTTAACTTCATGCCGTGGGTTTGTCAGTTCTGCGGAGCTTACAACAATTCAACGAACATGATTGTGAGGCACCACGAACAGTTCACATCACTCTCATATGAGCAATACTATCTCGGTCCTACAAACTATTCATTTTCCAGAGCCGGCCTCGTGTCGCCAAAAAAGCTCGCCGAGAAATTCGGTCTACCCGTCTATCCGATGATCGTTTCGTCCAACAAGGCTGCGATGCATAAACTCTTCACAAACACCACGGTGCAGTCGAAATTCATAAGCGATGCTCTGCAGACGGCAGTGAGCAGGAGCTACGCTGGATACAACATGGACTTTGAAGTTCCATACTACAAGGACTCGATTGCATTGACGGGTTTTATTGCCAACTTCTCTTCCGCGCTGGAAAAGTCCGGCCTTTCACTGTCGGTTGATCTGCCGGGAAGCGCGGTCCTCCAGCATTTTTCGCCAACCTCGTACGGCGGTGCATACAACTGGAGTGCGATTGCCGGAACAGGCGTATCGAAACTCATAGTGATGGATTATTTCTCGATAGGCGATTTCGAGCAGGTCGTGAACTATTCGATAACACACATACCGCTGAACAAGCTCTCTGTTGCGCTGCCGGATTACGGGTTTGGCTTCATTGTCAACACCAGCACGACTGCTCAGTTCCCGTTCAGCATAGTCAAGACGATAAAGGCGCACATGTTCGGACAAGTGAAGTCGATAGTCCACGACGCGCTGCTGCAGCATGCGAATGTGACCAAGCACTTCGGCGCATTCTATGGCGAACCGTACTACAGGATTGTGTATCCTGGTGAAGTCGGAACCGCGTACGAGTATTATTACGTCAATAGCCATGCAATGCAGCTGAGGCTGGATTACCTCTCAAGCCTCGGAATACATCAAGTAGCGATGTGGAGACTCGGCGCAGTGGACAACACCATCTGGGGACCGCTGCAGAGCTACGCTTCAACATCTACCGGATATTCGACACAGACTATCATGGCCGCGGCAAAGCAGGATGAATGAGGGCAGATACACCAGTCAGTCTTCGTCCGTCACGTCGCCCTTGAAGCCCTTCGGCGCCACTATGACCCTGGTCCGCACGGGATACTTTGCTTTAGCCGTGGTATGACTGAGCCTGGCTGCCCCGCCTTCAAACATGTCCTTGGGGACAGCACCCTCACACTGTGCGGTCGTTTCCATGTCGAGCAGCTTGCATGCAATAGGAACGACATCAGTCAGAGAGATGGCGTGCTTCCTGCCGTACCCTTTCTTCAATCCCGGCGCCGAAGCCACAAATGTTGCGAAATTCGACGAAAACTCTGTCTCAGCAGTCGGGGGCTGAGGACCATGATTCGCGCCGCCTGTTTTCCAAACGATTCTCTTCTCTCCCAGCGAGGCGACTTCACTTCCGCTCCAGACGTAACCTCTGTCGAACACAAGCACTATGTCTCCGATTCCTTTGCCCCACAGGCCTGCGACGTCGGCTTCCTCTCTACGCAGCACAGAGGCGAAAGGGGAAAGACCGTTGTCCGGATCCCTGATTGACAGAATAGCCGATCTGACCTCCTCCCTGAAGCTGTTGTATTCCGCTGGTTCCACAACCCCTTCCGGATCCCTTCCCCTAACGTTCAGATAAACATGAGACAGATTTACGAAAACTCTTGAAGATGGTATATCGACCCTGGGGACACCGTCCACCACATCAATCTTTGTCCATCCTTTTTCCATGAAGAGATTGTAAAGTGAGACACGGTGGTGGTTTGGTATGTTTCCGTGATCAGACACGACGAGGAATGCATCCTCTTCGTCGGCAATATCCATGAGCTTGCCTACGAGCTCGTCCGCCAGTGCGTAACCTTCACGAAGCATTTCGATCGCGTGCATCTCGCTCTCTCCCCCCTCATAGTCTCCACCCGTACTGTCGGCAAAGCCGAGATACGAATGCTGCAGCGTATCAACGTAATGCCAGTGAAGGAAAAAGAGAGACGCCTCGTAGCGGTCGCCCATGAATTCGAAGCATCTCGCTATCCAGCGGATCTTGTACCTTGCCTCATCAAGGAATGTTTCACGATCTACGAGGCCGGCAACATACAGTTTGCCAATATCATCGTTGATATATGGACCTATACTTGAGGACAGTTCCAGCCCCACTTCCGCCGGCGAGCAGAAATCGGTATCCAGGTACATGCTGCTTCTGTAAATACGCATGGAAATGCCATCATTCGAAGCACCTCGGCGGAGAATCTTCCATCTCACTGTTGCATTGCCGTCACCGCACTTTATGCGCAGCCAGTCCGTCCATTCGCCTTCATTGAACTCAACCTTTCCACCCTCGTACTCCAGTGTTGCGCGTACGCAGGACTCAACCGATACTCCTGCGGGCTTTTTCAGGCGGAAGGTGTATTTTCCGTGATTGTTCCTGAACGGAATATCTATGGACACAGAGCCGTCCTGGTTCCACGGCTCGGTCCACTTTTCCCATTTTGAATCCTTACCCTTGACTTTCACCGGTATGTTGTATACACAGGATGTAGCGAGCCCGAAATAATCTCTGTTCGGTCCGTAAAACCAGTCGACGTGATAAATTCCATCCTGATCTGAAGGATATCCGATATAGTTGAGCAGGACGGATTTCCTGCCATGCCTCCGGGCAGTTTCCCAGAGATATTCCGCCTTGCATACAGTTGACGTCATGCACTCGTCGAAATGGTCCTCCTCCAGACTCTCACCGGCGGAATGCGAGCCCCACAGAAAAACACCGTGTGTTCCGGAGGTGGCACCGGTGGAAATGGTTGCCCAGTTTGTGGGCGTGAAGACCGGAAGGCTGGAAACAGCCTTTGAATACACTCCGTTTGAAATCAGCCTGGCAATGTTGGGCATCCTTCCTTCGGAAAGAAAGCGTTCCATTATTTTGGGCGACATACCGTCTATTCCGGCCAGAAACAGTTTTTTCTCATTGCTCATTTCGTTCAACTGGCCTGAATTGACTATATCTAATAAGACTTTCCCGCGGCAGTAATCGCAAGCATTATGCTTTCTTTGACATACTTGCACGGCTGTTGAGAAGAAACATGAAACGTTTCGATTTAGAAGAGAACATGGGCCAGCTTTTCCAGATATCGTTGCCGCAGGACAACACAGCCAGGTGGGAGAAACTGATTGAAGAGATTAGACCCGGAAGTATCGTGATTCAAGGGGCGAACGTTTCCAGTTCCCGCGACATTAAAGCGTTTGTGAAGAGAGTGAAAGTTATTTGCAGCAACGTCGGGATTCCGCAGGACCATGCGCCCCTGATCGGCATAACACAGGAAGGTGGATGGATCAGCAGGATTGACGACATTGCCAACAGCCCCGGCAATATGGCGCTGGGTGCATGCGACAGCAGGGAATCCACATACGCCTCATACAGGGCCATGGGGGAAGAGCTCCGTTCGTGCGGCATACAATGGAATCTTGCACCGACTGCCGATGTCAACACAGAACCTACGAATCCCATCATCGGCGTCAGATCGTTTGGAGATGATCCTGAGCACGTCTCAAGGCACACAGTCTATGCGATGGAAGGACTCAGGGATGCGGGCGTTCTCTCATGCGTCAAACATTTTCCGGGCCATGGTGCCAGCAAGTCCGACTCGCACCTCACGCTGCCTGAAATAGACAAAGGCATACAGGAACTGAAAAAAATAGATCTTCTGCCATATCGTGCCGCAATAAAGAACAATGCCGACTCCATTATGATTTCACACATACATTTTCCGCGCATTGAGAATAACGGCCTTCCCGTTCCGGCCTCCCTCTCGAGGAAAGTTGTCACAGACCTGTTGCGCGACAGGATGAATTATGACGGACTGATACTGACAGATTCGCTGTCAATGGCGGCAGTCGCAGACAATTTCAACATGGAGAAGGCTGCAGTGATGGCCGTTGAAGCGGGCGTGGACGTGCTCGAATGCGCCGTGCCGGAAAGATACATCGAACTGTATAACGGCCTGAGGGCATCTCTCTTGTCAGGCGGCGTGAAACGCAGCAGAATTGCCAGAAGTCTCGCTAGATTTACCGAATTGAGGAGAACACTCGCAGGCATTGGCGGTAAGGCGGCACCTTGGTCGATAGCGGTACGAAAACATGTGACGGTGGAAGCAACATTTTCAACAGTGACGGAAATCAACAGTCTGCAGGATTTCCGCCTTCCTGCTCCCGGAGCAGGAAAGGTGCATACTGTTTTCTTCAGCAGAAACAGATTCCTGGAGGAAAAACAGGCACGCAGGAATCAGAGCCCGGTCACTCCTGCACTGAACGAATGGGGTCTTCGTCCTGGCATGAGTCTGCAACTGCCGAGAGGTATCGGGAAGTATAGCATTGCTGGAGAGGTAGACCGTATTGCGGCGGCAGCAAGAGAAGGAGATGCGGTGATTGTATTTGCGAACGATGCACTGTCCGGTCATGTGCTGAACGACACACCGCCGCAAATGCTGTTTGCCAGGAAGCTGGCATCAGGTATGAGAGGAAGAGTGGCGGTCGTGGGCACAGGCACGCCGTACGAGGCGGCATTTATTCGCGAAATACCTTACATTGCGGCGTACAGTTACAGGCACGATGCACTTCTCGCATCTGTGGGCGTTCTCGCTGGCGCGGTACGCGCACGTGGACGCCAGCCCGTGAAAATCTGAATGCACATGCGTGCGGACAGGAGACAGTGATTGACCGATGATCGGCAACTGAAAGACAAGCCTCAGTCTGCGATCAAATAATGTAGATGTGTGTTGTGACCGTAATCAGATAACATGGCGGCATACAACATCTACTGGGGAGATCCGCACGGGCATTCCGGTTTCTCCGAGTGCTACTGGAAGGACACGGACTTTCCCTCATGCAAACCTGAAGTCTACTACAGGAACGCGAGATACAGCGCAGGACTCGACTTTGCCACACTCACTGACCACGACCTCAACTTAACGCAGGAGGATTGGAACGGGATAGTCACAGCGTCCAACGAGGCCAATGAGCCGAATGCTTTTGTCACAGTGCCCGGGTTTGAATGGACTTCGGCGAAATACGGTCACCAGAATCTCTACTTCATAGATGATTCGGGCCCGCTGATCAAATGCAGACAGTCGGGAAGAAATATCGGACCCATGGACAAGACTGCCCTCTGGGCATCCTCGGAACCGCAGGACTGGATGCCGCCTTCGAAGCTCTGGCATCTACTTGAAGGCATGGAGGGACGCGTCATAACTGTGCCGCACCACGTGGGTGTGAGTCAGATGCCGTACGACTGGAATTATCACAACCCTGCGTTTCAACCGGTTACGGAGATTACTTCGCTGTGGGGAAATTTCGAATCGCCGGAGACCGATATAGATCACGGCATCTCGGACGTTCTGCCGGACAGATACGTCAGAGATGCCCTGAACCGTGGCTACAGGCTAGGATTCATCGGCGGAGGCGACAGTCATGACGGGCATCCTGGCGACACCTATTTCGGACCAAGAAGGAAAAGGAATGTCATCGAGGGACTCATTCTAGGAAGAAGCAGGGTGGGGAGAGACATAGCAGAGTTCATTTCGGACAAGACCGCAAACACCAGGGGACTCACTGCAGTGCTTGCAGAACGGCTCACAAGAGATAGTGTTTTCAGAGCCGTCACCGAAAGAAGATGTTACGCGACGACCGGTGCCAGGATAGAGATTGCTTTCACGGTCAATGGAATGCCTATGGGTTCCGAGTTCACCATCGGGAGCGATGAGAAGGTCGAACTGATGGTGAGCGTTAGAGGGACTGCCAGCATAAAGAGCGTCGAAGTCGTCAGAAACAACGGTTTCGCCGGAAAGTGGGAACCCGGCTCAAAGACCTTCCGTGCAACAATAAACGACGTTCCAGGAAGGGGTGTCACGTGGTATTACCTAAGGGTGCTGCAGAAGGACGGACACAGGGCATGGTCCTCTCCCGTATGGGTTACAAGGCCGGGATTTCAATGCCTCTTTTCACGAGAGGGAGATTACATCAAGGTAAGGAATCCTTCGTATTCAGTTGCCGTTCCGCACAAGGTACTTGTCTATTCGGCAGAGCCGCTGACATTCAACCGATTGTTGACTGAAAGGGGCAGGAGGACGTTTCATGACGGCTATAACCTGCGGATAAAAAGGACGGCGGAACTGGAAGCAGTTCTTGAGATCACGGGATTGAGCACAGAGGGAAAGAGACTCTTTTCCGGATCGGTAGATTTTCATAATGCGGCGCAGATGAGGTTCAGAACGTTCAATTTCAGGACTGTGAAGTACGGCGGAGATCTCTATGCGACAAAGAGACAGACTGTATCGTGGAGTTTTACTTCAGAAGGGGAACCTAAAGGACTCTCAGTGCTCGTCAGAGCGAAGTTGCTGAAGACGCTATCGTTCCGCTTCCGCAGCGACATGCATCCGGACGTGTGGAAGGCGCCTTTGCACTTCAACGGTGCAAAAAGCGATGTGGAATTGGCGGGTTGCGTGCTTATAGAATATCACGGTGACGCCCTCGTCATGAAAAAAAGAGTTCCGTCGATACCTGGATTCGAAACAACCCGCATAGCGAAGACGCGGGCAAAGGGGCAGTACATACTTGCTTATGCTGAAGACGCGGAGAGTGAACCGCTCAGATGGCCAGGAGAGTAGTTACGAATAAAGTGACAGCTGTGCAGCCTGATGACAGGCGCAACCCGGATAGCAGGCTCTCCGAATTGCTGAGGAAGGGTACGGGCAGGACACATACGTGCGCGGCTGCCGGAGCTTGGAGAGAGGGCAAAATGCTGTTTGAGGGGTGCACAGGATATACGACGACAGGGGGAAAAACGAGGAGGAGGGTGACGCGTGATTGCCTCTTCGATATTGCATCCATAACCAAGATATTCACGTCGATTATTGTCATGCAATCGTGTGAGGAGGGACTCCTCAGCCTTGATGACGCCGCTGGCGACATCGTTCCGGGCCTGAGTGGTGAAGGACTCCGAAAATCGACGGTCTTCGAGCTGATGTCACACACGTCAGGACTACCCGCGCTGAGAAATTCGATGAAGCGATGCGCATCGAGGGCATCCGTGCTGAGAGTCCTCAACTACGTAGATGTCGGGAAGCGGTGCGTTCCTGTATACAGCGACCTCGGTTTTATGCTCCTTGGCGAGATTGTTGAGACGATTCACGGGAAGAGGGAGGATGAGTTGATAAGAGAGAGGATAACGGAGCCGCTCGAACTCCATTCCACGCTTTACAATCCTGACAGGAGCGGATGCTGCGCCCCCACAGGTTATTCGCACATCAGGAAGAGGGATCTGATATGCGAAACGCACAACGAGGTTGTTGCCAGGATGGATGGCGTTGCAGGTCACGCAGGGCTGTTCTCAACCCTCGGCGACCTTGCGACGTTTGCCTCTACGGTTCTGTCCGACTGTGTTGAGGGAACTGGAGTATTGCTGAGACAGTCGAGTTTGAAAAAGATGATCAGACCGGTCTCAGACATATTCGGCATGCCGTACGGCCTTGGCCTGATGCTGCGCACAAAGGACGATGGAGGATATCCCATCGAACGCGGTGTGGTATTTGGCCACACAGGGCATACCGGAACTTCCGTCTGGATGGATGTCGACAGGAGACTCGTTTCGATTCTGCTGATGAACAACGATGCGGTGGGCGGCACGTTGGAAGATGTGCGTGGAATCAGGAACGAATTTCATTCGTTCGCGGCTGCAGTCGCAGACAAAGGCTGAGCGTCAGTTGATATGCCTGAGCTCTTCCGTTTCGATCGGATGCAGGCAGGCCACACTCCTGCCGTTGGGAGCGATCGTAAGAGGGGGAAAAGACTTGCTGCATTCTTCCGTTCTCCTCGGACATCTGGCAAAATATCTGCAGCCCCCGAGCTTCCACGGGTCCGCCGCATCAGGATCAACGTCGGAGCCCTCACGTTCAGCCGGCTTATTCCTGCTGCTCCCTTCAGACAGCGGCGCATGACTGATGAGCACAGAAGTGTAGGGATGTCTCGGAGCCGTTAGGATATCCTCAGCAGCAGAATCCTCCACCACCTTCCCCGAGTACATGACAACGATCCTGTCAGATGCATATGCGGCAACTCCCATGTTGTGCGTTATGATCATATAACCCATGCCTCTCTTCGACGCCAGCCTCTTGAGCAGATTCAGTATGCCTGCAGCGGCCGACGCATCGAGCATGCTTGTCGGCTCGTCCGCAACAATGAAATCGGGTTCCGTCGCCAGCGCCCTTGCTATGGCGATGCGCTGTTTCTGCCCGCCGCTAAGCTGATGTGGATATTTAGAGAGAAACTCCGTTTCCAGACCCACCTGATCAAGCAATGCCTCACTCGCACTTCTGAGTTCGGTTCTTGACGAGATGCCGGAGATGAAGCGAAGCGGCATCGACAGGTAATCTAAGACCACATGCTTCTGGTTCATGGCATCATAAGGATCCTGGAAAACAACCTGCACATGTTTTCGGAAGTTCTTCTGTTCTTTTTTCTTCAGCCTGTGTATATCCTTTCCGGCAAAGAGCACGGCGCCTGAGTCCGGCCTGACGAGTCCGAGAAGCGCCCGGCCAAACGTCGTTTTGCCGGCCCCGCTCTCACCAACAACCGACACCAGGTCAGACAGTTTGAAGGAGATAGTCACGTCGTCGATGGCCGGTACAACCCTCCCCTGAGAAGTGAACCTGACCGATACCCCATCCAAGCCTATCGTTCTACTTTCCGCCATTGCCATACCTCGGATGGTAACAGTACACGACTCTTCCGTTGTCGAGCGTGGTCGCTGGCGGTTCGGAATCGAAACATTCGCTGGTAGCGAATTTGCATCTGCTGCTGAACCTGCAGTTGCGCGGGAGATTGATAGGGGAAGGCGGGTATCCCGGAATCGATTCCACCGTCTCTCCGCGCCTGTCAAGAGTTATGTTGGAATCGATGAGTGCTTTCGTGTACGGATGTGCGGGGGTTGCCAGCACGTCCGAGGCCTTTCCCGATTCGACAATCCTGCCCAGGTACATGACTGCAAGGCTGTCGCACATATCCGCTATGAGCGACAGGTCGTGCGAAATGATTACGACAGTGGACCCAGAGGCCTTCACTATCTCCTTGAGCAACCGGAGAATGTGTTCCTGCGAAACAACATCGAGTGCAGTAGTGGGCTCGTCCGCAATAATGAGTTTCGGATCGAGCGCTATGGCCATCGCTATGACCACACGCTGTTTCTGCCCGCCGCTAAGCTGATGAGGGTAACGGCGCAGTATATCGGATGGCAGTCTCACCTTACGCAGAAGCTCGGCCGCCATGTTCATTGCCTCTTTCCGCGTACCGCCGTTGTGATCGATTATCACTTCGGTTATCTGCTCGCCCACACTGCTCACTGGATTAAGGCTGTTCATGGCCCCCTGAAAAACCATGGACACCTCCTTCCATCTGAAGAGTCTGCGCTCCTCACCGCGCAGCGATGTTACATCCTTTCTGTTGACTGTGATGCGGCCCTCGACCCGACCTGGTTCTCTGACCATTCCGAGCAGTGAAAGGCCTATCGTCGTCTTTCCGCAACCCGACTCTCCGGCAATGCCGAAGATGGATCCTTCCTCAATGCTCAGGTCGACGGCATCCACGGCCTTGACCATGCCTTTCCTGGAAGGGAATGTGACGGACAGCCCGTGTAAATCTGCTATAATCGCTGCCATCACCTTCCCTCTGTCGAATAGCGCGGATCAGTTATGTCACCAAACGCTCTCGCAAGCAGTGTCATGGACACTCCTGTGAGTGCGATAGCCAGACCAGGCAGCGTAATCCACAGTATGCCGTTGTGATATATCGCTCCTTCAATCTGTGCGTTGTAAAGAACAGTCCCCCAGCTGTAACTCGTCGTGCTCGCGAGGCCGATGAATGCCAGTGAAGCATCGGCGATTATTGCATAAATCACGGCGAGCAGGGCATTTGCCAGTATCAGTGAAATGATGTTCGGCAATATCATCCTGAAAAGAATAAAAGTTTTCGTTGTATTGCTTACAATGGCACTCTCAACGAAACCGCGTTTTTTCAGGGAGAGCACCTGTGACCGTATCATCCTGGACATTGGGGGCCAACCGAACACAATGATTACAGTGAGAACGGTTATCACACCCGGACCCATAATTGTTGAAACGAATATCATGAAGGCAATCGATGGTATAACAAGCATAACATCCACGAATCTCATCAGTACCTCGTCAACGAATGAACCGATGTACCCGGACACAATGCCGACGAGCGTACCAATCGATGTAATACCTACAGCGGAAACGAAGCCTATCTCGAGCGACAGACGTGTCCCGTAAATCATCTGGCTGAAAATGTCCCTTCCCAGCCCATCCGTTCCGAAAAGATGGGCAGCACTCGACGGCAGGTACGGTTTCGCTACGATAGCGTAAGGAGAGTATGGCGCTATGAACGATGAAAAGAGAGCGATAAAGGCGAGAGCGGACAGTATGATGAGGCCGGTCATTCCGCCCCTGTTCATTAGCAGTTTCTTCAGGAAGGTATCCGTTCCAGACTCGGTTTTGAAGAGTCTTTCAAGCTTCAACTCCTGCATCATCATGAATATCGGATCCTCGGGTCAATGTAGGAATAGATTACGTCCGCGATGAAATTCGCGCCAATTACGGTGATGCCGAGAATATAGAAAACACCCTGGATAATCGGGTAATCGTGTGAAAGGATCGCGTTGAAGAGGAGTGTGCCAACTCCCGGATAACTGAATACAATCTCCACAAGCAGGGCGCCGCCGACGACATAGCCGAAATGAACGGCAATAAGGCTCACGATCGGAAGGATGCCGTTGCGCAGGCCATACTTATAATAGAGACGCGATTTGCGAAGCCCCTTCGCTTCGCCCGCCACCATGTAATCCTCCCGAATAATGTCTGCGAGCGTGTTCCTCATTATAATGGCGTAAACTGGGGTCGTGGCTACGATGATTGTAATCATTGGCAGCATGGCGTGATAGAGAACATCCTGTATGTACTGGGGCGAGAACATAGGACTCGTATCTGTTATGGATATTGCGCCGCCTATCGGGAACAGCCTCAGTACTACCGCGAGAACTATTTGGAACATGATTGCGATCCAGAAGTACGGCATTGATTGTGTGGTCATCGCGGTGTATGTAAGGAGCCTGTCAAGCGCCTTGCCGCGATTCATACCGGCGTACAGACCGGCCATAGTGCCTGCAAATGCGGAAATAGCGACGGAGCTTCCAACAAGGAAGAGTGTCCATGGAAGTGATATAACGAGCAGAGACCAGACGGACTGAGGATAGTATTCATAAGAAAAACCAAGATTTGGGGGGAATGTGAAAACCACGTTCTTGAGATACAGGAGAAACTGAACGTAAAGCGGCTTGTCCAATCCAAACTGCGCCGTCAGCTGCTTGATGGCCGAAGGCGGGAGCTGCTGTGATGCGGCTATTATCTCAACAGGATTGACTGCAATCAGGCGCGGTATGATAAAAATCATAAGCAGCGCGATGAAAAAAGTCAGTACGGCGTACAGTGCACGCCGCACCAGAAAACGCACAGATATGCCCAACTCAGATCTACCTTTGCCGTTTCCTTAACACATAAACCGCCACAGCGATGACCGCCAGAACGACCACAAGTCCCGCTGCAGCGTACACCACTCCGTTGTTGGATGTAGCAACCGTGGCAGGTCCATGCAGGCTCATCAGCAACGGAGCCTGGGGGAACTGATATCCCTGGGCAGCTGGACCCCATCCGCCGATGGTCGCATTGGAATATGCCCATATGTTCTGTCCGTAGTACAGCACGATGAGCGGCACCTGAGTTGCCATGATCTGCTGCACATTCGCATACAGCTGGTACTGCTGGGAGAAACCGCTGACGTTTCTGGCCTGATTCAGATCGTTCCAGACTGTCTGATTGGACCACCTGGCCCATCCGTGATAGTCGAGTTCCTGTGTTCCTACCGGCGTAACAGAGTTGGTGACGAAGACGCCGAGGACGAAGTCGGGAATCGGCGGCCTGCTTGTTCCGAGCAATATCATATCGAATGTACCGTACTCTAGCGCATTGACAATGGTACCTATAGTGACAACAGACTCGGACGCGTCGATGCCGGCAGCATGCAGATTCTGCACTATTACGCTGACTACACTACTCGCCGTGCCACCCACATCCATTATCTTGGGTGTCCATGCGGTCCCGTTCGGGAATGTGAGATAACCGTTGCTGCCGTTCTTGAAGCCGAGGCCCAGCAGCATTGATCGTGCCTTACTTGGATTGAATGTATAGTTGGCAAGAGTGGACGGTATCCACTGGGAAAGCGAAGGAGGCAACTGTCCCTGATTTCCCGCGGTTCCGTAGCCGTTCAGGGCAAGCTGCACAATCTGCGTCCTGTTTATGCTGTAAGCCAGAGCCTGCCTCACCGTGGTTATGTTGTACGGGTACAGCGCGTCGTCAAACATGAACAGACCTGCCGGATCGAAGTATGTGCCAACAATCGATATTCCGGGCGACACAGAGACACCGACGTGACTCACGCCGCTGAGAGCAGCCACCTGACTCGGCGAGGGCTGAGCGAGTGTTATCTCACCGGTTTGCAGGAGAGCGGGAATGTTTGCCGTCGGTGAAAGCAGCTCCACTGCAAGGTTTGTAATCTTTGGCTTGCCCATATAGAAGTAGGGGTTTGCCTTGTAGTGCAGAACAGTTGAACCGGGCGTCCAGTTCACAAGCAGGTATGGACCATCACCGACCGGCGATGATGAACCAGTATAGGCCGTTATGTTGGAAATCGCAGAGAAAATGTGCTCAGGCACGATGTACTTTCCAAGCGATGCGTAGTCGAGAAACGGAGAAAACGGGTGCGTCAGTGTAAACTGAACAGAGGTGCTGCTCAGAGCAGTGACATTCTTCAACAGTGAGCCTACGATGAAACCGTTGAGAGTGTCAAACAGGGGGTGCTGCTGCAGCAGCCTGAAGGAATAGACCACATCGTTCGCGGTGAGCGGTGTCCCGTCAGACCATTTCAGATTCGGTACCAGGTTGAATGTGTATACCGTTGCATTCGCGTTGGCACTCCAGGATTGCGCAAGCTGTGGCATGAGTGTTCCATTGGGTGCCTGAAGCATAAGCGTGAGATAATACAACCCGCGCAACTGGTCGGTCGTTATGGCAGACTGACCGCCTGCTTCCCACGGATTCAGATTTGTTATTGCTCCGGGCGAGACGATGCCTACGGTCAGTGTAACGGGGGTTGAAGAGGCCCTGTCTGACTCCGGCACCAAAACAAAGAATATACTCGTCGACAGCAACACGGCTATCAGCAAAGACACGATTTTCTTATTCATTAAATCGCGAGCATGTGATTTGTTATCACTATATTAAATAATCGGACCATGTCCGCAGCCAGACTCCGTCAGCGAGCAAGAAAAGCGCAGTCACTGAGCTGCGCCTGTTCATAGGAACGAAGGTAATCTTTTCATTCTTGCTTGTCTGAGATGCCTATGATTGGGAGAAACTGTTTTATGATAACCATGCTAATAATAATCAGTCATTTATACATCTGTTCCATTCACCGGGAATTATGACTGAGAGAAAAAGAATATTTTTCATGCGAAGGGCATTGATCGCGTTTTCCGTCGCTTCCGCTTTACTGCTGATCGGTAGTGTATTCGGCGGCAGCTTCGTAGGTGTTGCTTCCGCAAAACAAGTAGCCAAGATAAATCCGAACGGTACATTCATCTTCGGTTCTATCCAGGGCACACTCACCAATCTGAATCCGCTCACAGCCACAAGCATGGCAGGAGACATAGATGCTCTGCTGTACAGTTCACTCCTATACCCGGGAACGAGCGGCGGAGTCATACCGTGGCTCGCAAAGTCATACAACGTGACAAACAACGGCCTCACGTTCACATTTAATCTAGTCCACAATGCGACGTGGTCCAACGGACAGTCTGTTACTGCCAAAGATGTCACATATACATTTCAATCGCTGATCAATACACCAAGCATTGACTTTTTCTCATTCAATAATTACATCCAAAGTGTAGTTGCCTTAAACAACTATACGGTTGTATTCAAAATGAAAACGTTCTACAGCCCGCTGATTTATGAAATAGGAACAGAGCCTATCATTCCGGCAGCATGGGGCAACAGCCCGTACACTTCCAATCTCTCAAGTTTCACGAATTACGCGACAAACATTACATCTGGGACGTATCAGGCGACGAACCTGATAACCGACGGCCCGCTGATACTGAACAGCATGTCTACAACTGCTGGAACAGTGTTCAGTGCAAACAAGCATTTCTTCAACGGACCGCCCTCTTACGCAAAAATGGTATGGGAATATTTCAAGACCACTTCAGATGCCACTGCTGCGCTTGAAAGCAAGACGATTGATGCATTCTGGGGGCCCTACACAGACAGAGCACTTTTCGCAAAAATACCCTATATACGAAGCGTAAGTGCTCCCTCAACATACGAATTCTTCGCTTGGATGAACAACGCAATTGCGCCATTTAACAACACATATGCAAGAAAGGCTGTAGCATATGTCATAAACAAGACGAACTTGAACCTGCTCGCTCTTGCAGGAGCGGGACTCACAGGTTCGTACGGAGCGCTTCCGGCACTTTACAAGAATCAGATACCCGCAGGACTGCCATTCTACCACTACAACCTCACAGAGGCAGCGATTATGATGAAGGACGGTGGATTTACTCAGAAAGGAGGTCAGTGGTACTACCCCAACGGCACACAGGTAACTGTCACTTTGATTGAGCCTCCGCTCGCAGACTGGGTTACTGCCGGAAACGTGATAGCCAACAACCTGACTGCATTCGGAATTAAGACAACATATGTGGCAAATACGTTTGCACAGTGGAACTCGAACACAGGCTACGGCAAGTATCAACTCACATACTTCGGATACACAGGCTATGCGCCAAATGCTTGGAGCGTGCTCTATTCTCTGTTCTCCAACAAGTCCTCAGCACCCATGGGCCAATTCGTCTGGACCCACGGGTGGAACGTGGAACGCTACAACAACACGACAGTCAATAGTCTGCTCACACAAGCTGCATCCACATCCAACAGCACCAAGGTTCAGCAGCTGCTGGACAGTGTGCAGCAGATCATTGCGGCACAGGTTCCAGTGGCAATGACATCGGACCCCCCTACATTCTTCAGCTACAACAATCAGACAATCAGAGATAACACACCAAGTTACAACATTGCATGGATGATCAGCGTTGAACACATCGACGTTCTGCAATACGTAAACGAAACTGCTCCCAATTACCTCCCGTACATAGGAGGAGGAATCGTGGTACTGATTCTCGGGGGTGTCGCAGCTGCGATATTCTATGTCAGAAGGAAGAGGCTGAAGGAAAGGCATAACAAGTAATCTTGCCCGGTTGTCGGATGGCGCCGCAAACCTCTTACCCATAAATTTATGCCGCTTACGCAGAAGGAGACGGTAAGATTGATCGGCAAACGGTATCTGCTGAGAAGACTCGTAAACATGGCGGTCATCGCATACGGTGCGATAACGCTCAATTTTTTTCTTCCGAGAATAATACCAGGCAATCCTGTTATGGCGAACCTGTTTGGAGGCGGAGGCGGACAGATAGGGAATCCGGTCGTGGTACAGAGGCTCACTCAGGAGTTCGGACTGAACAATCCGAATCTGCTCTATCAGTATTACAGATATCTTGTCGAGCTTGTCCACGGCAACCTGGGCATTTCATTCTATTACTATCCGCAGAGTGTCACTTCGGTGATACTGCAGAGACTGCCGTGGACGCTGTTTCTTGCAGGATCCGGAACAATATTTGCCGCCCTGCTTGGCATACCGCTCGGTATTTTTCTTGCGTGGAGAAAAGGAACACTGCCTGACTCGCTGATTTCATCAGCAGGCATGCTGATTTCATCGATACCTTACTTCTGGATAGGCATTATACTGCTGATTTTCTTCGCCGTAGATATTACGATTTTTCCAGTTGCACATGCCGTATCCCAAGGTGTCACATACCACAATGAATTTGCGTTTCTAGGGGACGTTCTGTATCATGCGGTTTTGCCCATATCTACGCTCGTCATAGCCCTGATGCCAGGCTATGCGCTGCAGATGCGCAACACCATGATAACCGTAATGCATGAAGATTACATACTGACGGCCTTTGCAAAAGGACTGCCGAACCATGTTATAAAGAACAGATACGCTGCCCGAAATGCCATACTGCCCGTGACCACCCACGTAGGCATAGCGCTGGGATACGTTGTCGCAGGCGCACTCATGGTGGAATATCTTTTTGCCTATCCAGGACTCGGATATACGCTCTTTTCGGCGATACAGAGCGAAGATTACCCGCTAATGCAAGGCATTTTCCTGATCATAAGCCTGTGCGTCATACTTGCCAATTTCATTGTGGACATCATCTATACAATTATTGATCCGAGAGTGAGTCTAATTTGAACAGTTCGACAGATGTGAAGCAGCAATCCCCGGTACGCTTCCTTGTGAAGAGACTGCTACGTCCGCTGATACCACTCACACACAACAGGAAATTCATTCTCGGTGCATCTATAGTGCTGTTTTTCATCGCGCTTGGTCTGCTCGGAAAATTCATTGCACCATTCAGTCCTCTGGCGCAATCGGGAGCGCCTTGGAGTCCGCCTTCAGCCAGGCATATTTTGGGCACAAACTACCTCGGTCAGGATGTTTTCTCATGGTTTGTCATAGGCACTGCGACGTCGCTGAAGGTGGGTTTCTTCGTCGCGCTGTTTTCGAGCAGCATAGGCATCTCCGTAGGACTTACCGCGGGGTACCTCGGTAAATATACCGATGACGTACTGATGCGTTTTGTCGACATGCTCCTTGTCATACCAGCCTTTCCCCTGCTTGTCATACTGAGCGCATATCTTCCACCCACAAACACATCCACCATACTGATTCTCTCGCTGCTTTCCTGGCCATTCATGTCCAGGGTAGTGAGATCGCAGGTGCTTACGCTGAAGGAGAGGGGATATGTTGCAGTTTCGAAACTCTCCGGATCCGGTAATCTGAGCATAATGTTCAAGGACATCTTTCCGAACATGGCACCCATAATATTCATAAACATGATTTTTCTCGTCATCGGCGCAATAATTGCACAGGCCGGTCTGGCGTTCTTCGGGCTTGGAAATGTGAATTCAGTCAACTGGGGAACAATGCTCTACTGGGCCCAGGTCGAAGATGCCGCAATACAGAGTGCGTGGTGGTGGATAGTCCCACCGGGCATTGCCATCGGTGTCCTGGGCATGGGCCTGAACATGCTCGCAAACGGAATAGCTGAGACTACACTGGAAATGAGGACAGGGTGATTGCACACGGAATTGCTTGAAGTTTCGAAATTGAACATCCGATACAGGACAAAGAACAGGACCATTCATGCTGTCAGGAATCTGTCCATATCCATCAGAAGAGGAGAAGTTGTCGGACTCGTAGGGGAGAGTGGATGTGGCAAGTCCACATTCGGCATGTCGCTGTTGCGTCTGCTTCCCAAATCGACTGACATCTCCGCAGAAAAGATGGTGTTCAACGCGGAAGACAGCTCACTGGGAGAAGGCATCGAAATACTGAAGCTGTCCGAAAAGGAACTGAGAAGACTCAGGTGGAAGCACGTCTCTGTCGTTTTTCAGGGATCCATGAACTCGCTGAATCCGGTGGCAAGAATAGGCGATCAGCTGGCGGATGCCATGTTCTGGCATGGATTCAACGATGAAACAATCGAGAACAACATAACGTCCTATCTTGAGCTTGTGCACCTTGACGACTCGATACGGAAGAACTATCCTCATGAGCTCTCCGGTGGCATGAAGCAGAGGGTTGCCATAGCGATGGCGCTCGTCTGCGGCCCCGAACTTGTCGTGGCGGATGAACCCACAACAGCGCTGGATGTCGTTGTGCAGAGGAAGATATTGAAACTGCTGATGGATACGAAAGATAAACTCAATCTGTCTGTAATATTCATAACGCATGACATTTCACTCCTCGCGTCAATCGCAGACAGGGTCGCAGTGATGTATGCCGGTTCGATCGTAGAAATCGGCGATGTGAAGACGCTATTCAGGAGGCCCCTTCATCCATACACGAGGGGGCTCATGTCTACCATACCGCGCATCGACGAAAGACAGACAGAGCTTGTTGAGATAAACGGCTCGCCGCCTGACCTTTCGAGCGACATCGGTGGTTGTCCGTTTGCTCCGAGATGCAATATCGCTACAGAATTGTGTACGAGAGAGACGCCTGAATTGCGTGCGCTGGGAGATGCACATTTGGTTTCGTGCCATAACGCGGAGATGTCAGTGAATGGAAAAACTGGTTGAAGTAACAGACCTCCGGAAAATATTCGGCCAGTCGAAGAGTTTTCTGAACAGGATGGGAAAAAGACGACATGTCGAGGCTGTCGCCGGCGCGTCGTTCGATATCGGAACGAACGAAATAGTTTCTGTTGTCGGAGAAAGCGGCAGTGGCAAGACAACACTTGGAAGGCTGATGGTTCGACTCTTGGAACCGACGTCAGGAGAAGTCAGATTTCACGGAAAGAACATCTTCGACATGAGCAAGACGGAGATGATTTCCTTCCGGCGGAACGTACAGATGATCCTGCAGGACCCGTATGACTCTCTAAATCCACTCTTCTCGGTGTTTGCAAGCGTGTCGAAACCGCTGAACATTTTCGAAAAGAATCTGTCACGAAAGGATAAGGAGGAAAAGGTGGCTGAGCATCTTGAAAGCATGGGACTCAAGCCCGCGGGACAGTTCATGCACAAGCTGCCGAGCGAGCTCAGCGGAGGACAGAGGCAGCGTGTGTCCATAGCCCGGGCAATGATACTGAAACCCCAGTTCATAGTTGCCGACGAACCTGTCTCCATGCTAGACGTTTCGCTGAGAGCAGAAATGCTCAACAGGATGAAAAAACTCTCGCGCGACGGCGGTACCTCCTTTCTCTTCATAACGCATGACATATCGAGTGCGAAATTCATGGGTGACAGGATGCTGATTTTCTTCCGCGGCAGGATCGTGGAGCAGGGAAAGACCGCCGACGTAATAGGGAAGCCAAAGCATCCATACACCATGCTGCTCGTCGATTCAGTTCCAGTTCCTGATCCAGAAAGGGCATCCTCCTTCCTCACCCTGGACGACGCGGGCGGCGGCGCTGAAGAGAGCTATTCGGCGAGCGGATGCAGGTTCGCATCCAGATGCCGGTTTGTCATGGATCGGTGCCGCGTCGCCGAACCGCCGATGTACGATACCGGCGACGGGCACGGGGCTTCATGCTTCCTTTACGAGTGATCAGCTATGCCTGAATCAGAAAGCAAATATATGCATCTTGAAACGGAAGAAATATCCGAAAAATTTCGCAGACTGGACATGCTTGACACACTATCTCTTCTGAAAACGATAAATGAGGAGGACAGCAAAGTTCCGGGCATTGTGGCAGGTGCTCTGCCTGTCATAGCGAAGGTAACCGACGCTATTGCAGGATGCATTGGAAGAGGAGGAAGACTCATATACGTGGGTGCAGGGACGGCTGGAAGAATAGGATTCCTTGACGCCGCGGAATGTGTGCCGACCTTCGGCTTACCCACCGGCACTGTCGTGTCTATTCTTGCAGGAGGCGTCCGATCCATGACAAAGGCGAAGGAGGGTGCGGAGGATTGTGCAGCATGCGGCGCAAAAAGCATGAATGCCCTGAAAGTCCACAAGGACGATTTCATAATAGGCATCGCAGCGTCCGGAAAAGCCCCTTTTGTCATTGGCGCAATGAAGCGGGCAAAGGAGAGAGGGGCGACATCCGCCGCGCTGGTGAACGTTAGCAATGCTGCAATAGCGGAGCATGCCGATTACGTCATAACGCTGCTGGTGGGACCGGAAGTCATAGCCGGCTCATCGAGGATGAAGGCAGGAATGTCGGAAAAACTCGTCCTGAACATGATTTCGTCCGCTGTTTTCGTTAAACTCGGAAGGGTGTACGACAATATGATGATTGAACTCAAACCGCATAATGAGAAGATGAAAGAGCGATCGGTGCACATCCTTTCAACCATAACCGGTGCAGACTATCGCAGTTCCGCAGACGCTCTGGAAAGAGCCGGGTGGAGCATAAAAACTGCCGCTGTTATGATTATGAAGGGCGTGAGCGTCGAGCAGGCCGAAGCCAGGCTCTCGGAAGCTAAAGGCAATCTGAGAAATGCCCTGCTCTGATCGTCTGTCGGAAGGATTCAGACAAACGGAACGAGTTTAAACTTCCTGAATGGTCTGACCATTCTGACAAGCTCCCTGTCCTCTTCGAAGACTGTGCCTACAACGTTGATGCGCTCATCGGCGGGCATCTTCTCCAACCATAGATTGAGCTCGCATGAATTTTTCAGATTGTTGTTGCCGTCCCTGTATCGCTCATTGTCAATTGTCACGGAATATTCTCCGCGGGCAGTGCAGTTGCGCGGAGGAACCATCCGGTGAATCTCTTCCGGCTTAAATCTGTACGTGTGCCGCAGCGAAAGCATGGTGCCAGGCTTTGCGGTCAGTTCGTTTGCAAACAGCAGATGTTTTTCTGCTTCAGTGGCGTCACTGGACGGTATGGTTCTTATCCGGACATAATCCCTTGAACCGGTTTCGGCTATCGCGTCGAGATCCCTGTCAGGCGCCATTGGATCGCCGATGAGCACAGTGTCGATGCCGTGCACGGCAAAAAGTTCCTCTGCGGCCCTCTCCGGAGACATATACCTGTGTGATTCCACAGTAACGCGCGTATGCAGTGTGGACGAGTGAACGAACGCAAAAAGGGGTATACCATGACCGGAGTATGCGGACGCCTGCTGCTTCAGGAAGTCCATTGATATACCTGACTCGAAACGCGGATAATAGTTGAAACTGGCCTGAAGGTTGCGCACGTCCGCGCCATTCGCAAGCATTTCATCGAGGTCGGAATCAAAATAGTGGCATCCATTCAGCTCGATCCTGAGACCGGCTTCGTTATGTGTTATCTCGGCCGCCTGTCGGTTGGTAAACCCGTCGTCCAGACGAAGCGCGGTGACACCTGCTTTTCGAAATGGCGAAAGATCATCGAGCGTTGCGTTGAATATTGTGAGAGCGCGTGGAGAAATGTCTGTGACGATTTCCATGCCTAGTTCCTTCACCCTCTTCGTGACGATTGGCATTTCCACACTGACGCGGGCCGGGTCCGAACCCGGTCTTTGCATGCTCGTGAATATTCTCTTGAACCCCTTGCTTGATGCCTTTTCCAGATAACGCAGATTGTCCTCGACGCTGTATTCCATTCCGGTGAAAATGGAAACGCCTGTTGTTCGCATCGAATTCAGCTCTCCACGTCGCAGGGCTGCGCCCTGAGCTCGTGTGACCCGTCGGCACGCGTCGTTTCAAAATAATAAATCAGCTTGCCACGGAACATAACCGGATCGACGTATCGCACTGATCTGCCGCCTTCGCCAAGCAGTGACGGAGCCTCGGTGGAGAGCCGCAGAAAATGCTTCAGATCGGCTGTTATGGCCATACCGCACCTCTCTTCGTAATTCTCTTCAATGCTCGCGGAGCCGTCATAGAACGAGACGAAACCCCAGGGAGTCCTGGCAACAGAGCTTATGCGGGTAGTGCTAGAATCCCATCCCTTTCCGAGACCTATTACCTCTCCCGCCCATCTGAAATTCACGCCGTCGGCGCTGATCGCAAGACCGCTGTTGGATGTCGTCAGTCCGGTGGCGAAGGCGTCGGCGGTAGCATGCAGACCAGACACTGCGGTCTGTGGTAGAGGAGCGTAGCTGACGTACATCAGATAGAAGTTACCCATTGTGACGATGTAAGGGTCTTTCACCCCGCTTGCGCCCGCAGCATCCGCAGTCAGCACGTTCTTTCTTGAGGCTATGTCGAAGGACTTGACTGATGGCGCTTCCATCATATCTATCTGCCAGACATTGGTCGCCGGATTCACATAGCTGAAATACAATCTGAAACCACTCGCGATCGGGACCAGGCAGCTCCGTTCGATGGATGGCGAATTTCCAAGTGCGCTCTTTTCTATTTCGAATTCATCCCTGAAACTGATACCGTCATCGCTGACAGCAATCCTGTTTATCACGCCTCTGCCTTCCCCTCTCGGTCTTCTGATTCTATATGTCAGGTAGATACTGTTACCCAGAACCAATGCAGAGGGAGCGCCGACCCAGTATCCCGGTGCATTTTTCTCTGGATGTCTGATTACAACAGACTTAGTCACATCAAACTCCGGCATAAACCCTAGCTCTCTGGAACTGTGCTGTTTCATATCACGTCAAAGTTCCGATATTAACCTACATAATTAACCTTGCGACGCATGTTTGCCTGTGGCGAAGATGCATGCTGAAGGACACAACCCTGGATGGAGGAAAACTGACTGCACATTGCCGCAGGCACCGAGGGAAATCTGGCCGGGATTCAGCGTTGTGCTGGACGCCATCATGCCAACATTTTGGATCAAGCAGATATATGAATTTGCAATTCTGGAACAAACATGAAAACCATAACGATAAAATATTGCCAGCCATGCGGCTTCATGCCAAGGGCACTGGATCTTGCGAAGGATGTGCTGCAGGCGTACGGCATGGCATACAACAAGAACCTCAGCCTGAATCTGCAGCCCGGCGACAAGGGCATTTTCGAAGTGCTGGTGGACGACAGTGTTGTCTTTTCGAAAGAGAAGCAGGGCAGATATCCGGATGCTAAGGAAATTATTGATGCCATCAGAAAGTGACTATCGCGTTGCGAAGTCACAGTCGTTTCTAGCACACTTATAGCACATGCTGCTGCAAGTCAGGCGCTCTCATTAACACTGTGCCGATTGAACTGATATCCTCCTGGACAGATTTTCCAAAGCAACATAGGACAGAATATCATTCTATCCAAACAGCACGGTCCGATGACAGAGTTTGCACCAAGTGACGGGCGACTTACGCGGCAACAGATATTAATCCTGAGAGCAGACAGTAAACTGAAGGAATTGACGCATAGAGAAACCCTTTAATCAGGGGAGCAGGTCTTAACTCAAGAGTCTTGATGGATGAACACCTATTGATGACGGGGGCAGCAAAGAGCCCCATGGACTTACTGGATGCCAGACTGCGGGAAGTGCTCAGGAGCAGGAACATAATCGAACTGCACCCTGTGCAGGAGAATGTCTTCCTGCCCGTGTACGGCGGCAAAAACATACTGGTCTGCGCGCCTACGGGAATAGGCAAGACTGAAGCAGCCATGCTTCCGGTTCTTCAGAAAATGATCGAGGAAAAGGGATCCGGCGGCATCAGATGTCTTTACATAACACCGCTCAGGGCGCTGAACAGGGATATGCTTGTAAGGCTGAAAGAACTTGCGGCATCGGTCGGGCTGACAGCTGCGGTGAGGCATGGGGACACTTCGCAAAGCGAGAGGAACAGACAGTCCGCAAATCCTCCGGACATACTGATTACTACGCCTGAAACGGTGCAGATATTGCTCACGGGCAAGAAACTCAGAAACGCGCTCGCAGCTGTCAGGTTTGTTGTTGTGGACGAACTTCACGAACTCGTCAGCGGCGAGAGAGGCGCACAGCTGTCCGTCGCTCTTGAGAGACTGGCTAACATGGCTGGCGAATTCCAGAGAATCGGGCTGTCGGCAACCGTGGGTTCGCCCTCCGAGGTTTCCAAGCTTCTTGTATCTGACAGGGAAGTGCAGATAGCCGCGATTCCCGTGGAAAAACTCAGGGAGATTGATGTCAGATGCCCGAAGCGCGACGATCGGACCGATGAACTCTCTGCAAATCTCCAGGTCGACGAAGGAATGGCTTCCGCCATACAGGAGACGAAAAGACTGATCGAGAGTCACGGCAGCACACTCTTTTTTGTCAACACCAGGGATCTTGCGGAGGCTATATCCTCCAGATACAGAATATGGTCTCCCGATTTCCAGATCGGCGTCCATCACGGTTCACTGTCAAAAGAGCTGAGAGTGCAGATGGAAGAGGAGTTCAAATCAGGCAGACTGAAATGCCTGATATGCACATCCTCGCTGGAGCTCGGCATAGATATTGGAACTGCCGACTTCACCATTCAGTTCAACTCGCCGAGACAGGTCACGCGCCTGCTGCAGAGGATAGGGAGATCAGGACACAGAGCAACTGAAGTCAGCAGGGGATGCATTGTTGCGTTTGACGAGGATGAGATGATCGAGGGTTCGGTCATCGCCAGAAGGGCAATGGCAGAAGTGCTGGAAGAGCAGACAGTCAGGGAGAAGCCGCTGACGGTGCTTTCGAATCAGATCATTGCTATGTCCGCCGAGGGCACCTACACACGCGAATCCATGCTGTCGACAATCCGCAGGAGCTATCCGTTCAGGCATCTCGCAGAGTGGGAATTCAACGAGGTCTTCTCCTTTGCCGAACAATACAAGCTGATAAAGGTCGAGGAAGGAACGGTCAGGAGGTCAATGAGAGGGCTGCGTTACTTCTACGACAATATATCCATGATCAGGGACGAGAAGACCTTCAGCGTCAGGGACATAAGCACGAGGAAGGTGATCGGGACGCTCGACGAGGGTTTCGTCGTTTCATTCGCGGAACAGGGCGCGTCTTTCATCACACATGGCAGAAGCTGGAGGGTCGTGGAACTAAGGGAGACGGAACTCCTTGTGGAGCCCGTGTCCGTTTTCGGAGCCCTTCCCTCATGGGTGGGCGAGGAGATACCGGTTCCATTCGAAGTTGCGCAGGAAGTCGGACAGCTGCGCAAGAAGAGGAATGTCATGGACTATCCGCTCGATGCGGAGGCGAGTATGAAAGTTGCTGAATACCTCTCCGGCGTGACGGAGCCGTGCATTACGGCAACGGACGATCGCATCGTGATAGAGACAGAAGGAAGGAGAGCGGTCGTCAACGCGTGTTTCGGCACGAGGGTGAACGAAACGCTGTCCAGGATGATTGCAGCGGTGATTTCCGCGAGATCCGGCGAGAGCGTAGGCATTGATATCGATCCGTACAGGATCATGCTGGAGCTTCCCCGCAGCGCAAGGAAGGAGTGGATAGAGGAGGCAATCCGCTCCATACCGCCCGAAGCACTGGACTCGTTCATGAGAAAGATCGTGTCAAATGTTTCCTATTCCAAATGGCAGTTTCTCTTTGTGGCGAAGAAATTCGGTATCGTGAGAAAAGATGCCGACTACCGCGAGCTGAACATGACGAAACTCATGGCCTCCTTCGAGCACACGCCTGTGATGGAGGAAACAATAGACAAGAGCATCTGGGAGAGTATGGATGTCGGCAGGGCATCCGGTGTGCTCAATGACATCGCATCAGGAAGGATACAGATTGTCTACGCACCACTCTCCGCATACGGAAGAAAGGGACTCGATGCGACGAGGGAACTTTACCGGCCGGCCAGGGCCGACAGAGGCATACTGGAGGCGCTGAAGAAGAGGCTGATGGAAGAGGAGTTTTCGATGCTCTGTCTACACTGCGAGGCGAAATGGAAAAGCAAACCGTCGAGGGAAGGAAGACGGGTAAAATGCTGGAAATGTTCCAGCCCGATGGTGGCGGCGCTGAGCAGCTATGACCGCGGACGGCTGCCGCGCAAACTGAAATCCCAGAAAAAATTCAGCGATGAAGAGATCAGGGAAGTGCGGAAGCTCAGGAAGAACGCCAACCTCGTCATGGAATACGGTCAGAGAGCAATGCTGGTGCTTGCGGGAAGGGGCATAGGGCCGGACAGTGCCGCAAGAATACTTTCGAAGCAGGGCGATCAGGAAGAGCAAGTGCTGAAGGACATACTCGAGCAGGAGATAATTTTTGCTAGGACGAAACGTTTCTGGGACTGAGCCGCGAAAAGAGTCAGACGGATGAAACTACGCCGTGTTTCAGCGTGCCGATGCCCTCAATCTTCACTTCCACCGTGTCGCCTGCTTTTATCGGCGAAACGCCTGCGGGTGTGCCGGTTGCAATGATGTCGCCATCCTCCAGCGTCATTACCGTTGAGACAGTGCTGATGATGGATGAAATGGAAAATATCATGTCAGAGGTGTTGCCCCTCTGCCTGATCTCGCCGTTCACTTTCGTCTCTATGCCGAGCGAGCGAATATCGATAGCGCTTGCCGCAGGAACCATGTCTGTCGCGGGAAAAAATGTGTCATACCCTTTCGACACCGTCCACGGTTCGCCTTTCCGTTTGGCGGCTGTCTGTATGTCCCTCGCGGTGACGTCGTCGCACACCACATAACCCTTCACGGATTGCATCGCGTCCTGCTCGCCGATGTTCTTTGTTCTTTTGCCGATGACCACACCGAGCTCTCCCTCGCAGTCCACCCGCCCGACGCCGGCGGGCAGGACGACATTACCGCCATTACCGAGCAGCGAGCTCGGCGGCTTGAGAAAATAGAGCAGTTTTTCTGGAACGGCATTGCCCAGTTCGGAGGCATGTTCGGCATAATTCCTTCCGACACAGATGATCTTGGTAGGTCCTTGCCCCTGCATGTTAAGCACCGGATACGCACATGGAAAACATGGCTTTCAAGTTTGCCTGCCGGCAGATGTCGACGACTTCGTAGCTTTCCAAGAACTGAACTGCAAATGATCAAACGCACCAGGCAACCGGATGGTCACCGTCCGTTCAGTGTAATCGACGATGCCAGCGGGGGAGAAAAGAGCACCGCCCTCGCTGGTGCGGCCTCTCTTCCCTGCAGCCTGATCGGGAACACGGCAAGCGTATATCGGCCCTCTTTCACGCCGGTGAGACAGAGTCCCTCGATGATCGGTATGTCGGCACCGAGAAGTTTGTTGTGCGCTGGAGCGTCATGGGAGCCGAACTTCTCGACGGACAGGTAATCCAGTCCGACGATGGGCACGTGCATGCGCACGAGCTCATCGGCCGTCTCACCCTCAATGAACACGAAATCCCTGGTGAACGGCCTGCCGTACAGTCCCGAATTGGATGTCCTGAAGAGAACACCGTCGCCCTTCGGGATTCTCTTCCCGGCAAGCACCTCGGGTGTCACGCTTTTCCTCCGTGTCCGGACGACCTGCACGTTGCAGAAAAAGCTGCCCATTTCCAGCTCGTCTATCTTCTTTCCGCCGGGTATGAAGTGGAAGGGTGCGTCAACATGTGTTCCGGTGTGGACGCCCTCGCTGAGGCGTGTCAGATTGACCTGATCGCCGCGCTCGATGCTCATGGCCCATTCCAGTGACAGGGTCGGATTGCCGTCGTAAATCGGCATCCCGTCCCTGACTGCCACTGACACATCGATGATCTTTGAAACGATTCTGCTCAATTTACATCACCTAACCGCCCTGCCTTTTCAAGATATCTGTCGACCGCGTCAATGAATGCCGCATGGCTCCACGTGAGCGGCGAAACGGAAAGAGGATATCCGGTGCCAGGATGAATCTGCTCCGCGAGTATGCCGCTCGGAAGCGCGTGCTGTGTCGTCCACTTCAGCAGCTCCAGCGCCTTCGCCAGCGACTTCCTGTCCTTTGCCACTGCGGTGTACCAGTCCGCGAGCCACAGCGTGCAAATGAACCACGGATTTCCCTGCACGTCCGTGCTGTCCGCGCTGCGCTGATACATGTCACCGTCGTATCTGGCAACGCCGCCAATGCCGCCCCTTACCCAGAGTTTGTCCTTAATCGCTTTCATAGTTCCGGCGACCATCGGATCGTCCGGCTCAAGCACGCCGAAGAGGAAGATGCCTGAGAGGCTCGCATCCACTGCGTTGTCCCTTTTGGGTGTGGAGCCCTCATCGCATATCAGTCCCCTGAGAAATCTGCCGTCCTCATGGCTGTAGAGATTTGCAATCATCGCCTTCTTCAGCGATGCCGCTACCGAGGAGTACCGTGCCGCCACATCCTCTTCACCGAAGCTGCTGCAGAATCTGGAGGCGGCTACCAGGCCGGCATAATTTGCTGAGCATGTGAATGTGAACACGCCGCGTCTCTCCTCCCACAAATCGTAGCTGTCGACGGAGAGGCCGGTGCTGCTGTCGACATAGGAGGCAATGAAATCAGCTGCATTCTTGATGAGCCGCCTGTAGAGAGGTTTGAAGAACTCGACATCCCTGTAACGTTCGAAATGATTCCAGAGTGCATGCAGAACGAGCGAAGTCTCGTCCTCCTGTATCGGCAACGATGGCTTACCCCCCAGCGCCCACGGATGCCAGCTGCTGGCGAACGAGCCGTCAGGGTTGTACTTCTGCAGAAAATAACCCCTGTGACTTATCACACCGGCGCAGAACTGGTAAAACATTGAAGAAGTGGATGAATAACCTGCATTGTCCATGGCAAGAGAAACCAGAGCCCCGTCTCTCGGCCAGACATAGCTGTAAGTGTCCCTGTTGAATCTGAGCAGATCGGTGTCGTTGGCCGCGATGACGCCGCCCTGGCTGTCTATGTTTGTGGCGATCGCCAGCAGACTCCTCCTGTACAGTTGCTCTATTTCCGGCGGCAGATCCATGAAGTCTTTCTTCTCCTTCGTGCACCAGAGGCGCCAGTAATTGGCCGTCCTCTCTATGAACCTGTCAACACCCCTCGACCTGACAAGATTCTGAAGCCTGTCCACACTGTCATAATCCTCGCCGGCAAGCATGTAGTAGTAACCGCTCCTGCTGCCGTTTGCCGGCACGCGGAAGGTAATGCCGATGACTGAATCCACTGAGCCCTGCGATATCGTGTTGCCGGAAAGCATACCGTCCTCTGCATCGCGCCAAGTTCCCTCCCTGCCTTCCATCTCCTTCTGGCCGCAGGCAAACATGCTTATGCCTGCTCCGTCGTCCGCGCCAGCGTCTGTGAGAAAATATCGCCTTCCCTTGTAATGTATGACGACATTCAGCTGCGGGTCGAAAAATGCCGTGTCGCCAATGTCATTGCCGTACAGATGAAAATCATGATGGAAAAACAGTCTGACTTCCGCATCGTTTCCGGCCACTCTCTTCACTTCGATTTTTCTGACCAGTGCGTCGATGACGAAGTCTACCGCATCGCGAAAATGCAGCTCAACGCCAAGCGCATCGTTCCTGAGCGTCACATCGCAGACAAGCGTATCCTGGACATAGCGCAGAGTCTTTTCCCAGCCGGGTGAATTTGTCCAGCTGAATGCCCCGTTGACCCACACACCGACCCTGAACATGTGTCCTACGGAATGATTTTCGCTGCCGACATGCGGGTAGTAAATATCCCTGATTGTATAATCGCCGTCAAAGGCTACGAGCAATTTTCCGTTGCCTATCGGCAGATCCCTTGGCATTCAAATCACTGTTTCGTCCAGTCGATTACAACCTTCACCGACTCATGCCCTCTCAGAGAGTATGCGGATGAGAAATCCTCGGGCCCGAACCGGTGTGTTACCATCTTCTCGAGTATACCCGGATATCTTCTGTTTATTTCAACCATATCATAAAGCGCTGCCTTGAAATAGCTCAGGTTTGCATTGACGATACCTACGACAAGAGCGTTATTGAGAACAAGCGAGCGCATGATCTGCACTGCAGGCATCTGGTATGTTTGTGCACCGCCCGGGATGCCAGTCAGTGCCATAATGCCGTTCGGCGAAAGAGCCGGAACGGTATCGAGGCCGACCACTGCATCTCCTGTTGCTTCAATAATAAAATCGAAATTGCCGATCGTCTTTGCGAACTCAACAATGCCCTGTGTACGGCTGTCTATGTGCGTTACGCCAGCGCTCTTCAGTATGCCTGCGTGCAATGTGCTGTCATCATGCCGGTCGGCTGCCCACACCTGAAATCCCCTGATTTTTGCCGCGAGAGCCGCGAGCATGCCGACGGGGCCCGTCCCGAGCACGAGCGCCTTTCTGCATGAATAATCGCCGTCGCACTCCCATCTCACCCTCTGCTGCAGTCCGACAGCCTGAATGATTGCCTTTTCGCCAATCGTCATAGGTTCTGTAAGCACTGCTGCATCGCCTAAGTCCGCGGGCACTTCGGCGATGTACTCAGGCACTTCGGCGACAACTTCGGAATTGTAACCGTCCAGCTGCTTGATTCCCCTTTCCCTGTATTTCCCGGTGAAGCACATGTCAGACTGGCCGTGAAGACAGCTCCAGCACTGGCCGCATCCGCGTCTCACAGTGGGAACGACCAGGCTGCCCCTGCGCAGTGTGCTGCTGCCCGGATCTGCTACGGTGCAGAGTGATTCGTGTCCGATTGCAAGGAACTGTTCGCCAGCAGGCGCCTCGCCGTAATAAGCGGAAATTATCTCCCTGTCAGTACCGCATATGCCTACCAGCCTCGGAGTGAGCAGAACCTGACCGTCTGTCTGCGAAGGTTCCTTTTTTTCGTTCAGCATGACGCCGGGCGTGCCGGGTTTAACGACAATTGCTTTCATGTTTCAACGATGGCAGCACGTGGTCTACCTTAAAATCTATTTTGATAGCGAAACTGCTGTTCCGCCGGATCGGTCCGTCCTGAACACATATCTGTCAAGAATTCTGTCATACTCGACGCCATCAATATCTATAACGGCCGTTCCGGGATGCGGGGATCTGAGTGCGGAGAGTCTGATAGCAAGCGTGGTGTTTTCGTTGAACATCGTGTAAGACCTGAAATGAATACCCGACCGTTCGGCTTCGACATCCATCATATCTCTCTTCAGTTCGCGCAGTTCACTCTCGAGTGCCTTTCTCTTTTGAAGCAGGTCTCTACGCCGTACGCGAATCCCGGACAGTTCGCCTGCCACTGTTTCACTGTCCGGCGGAAAGGCAACGTGTCTCCTGCGGCTGATGAACAGAGCAATGTATGTCACAGCCGTTTGCTCTACTCCGCGTCTTCTGGGAATCATATCATGCCGCTCCTCCATCCCTCTCGTATCATTCTTCCCTGAGAGCACGCTTCAGGAACAAATTGTCCTTCGAATACGTCGCGAAGAGCAGTTTCTCCTCACTGAGTCCTGATCGTGCGTCAATCAGCCTGCTCCTCACCTCTTCGAGTTCACGTTTCACGTTTTCGATGTCCCTTTCGATAATCGGCAGTTCGCAGATGCCGACTGCCAGTTCGGCGAGCCGGCGCATATCGAGTTTGCTCATGCCGTGTGCCGGTGAAAGTTTCCGGACTTCACCCATATCGGGGGCATCCGCTTCCGCAGACACCGTTTTTACTGCAGCCGAAAGCTCTGCGTCCTCTAATTGTGAAAGGAGACGAAGTACACCGCGCATGAAACTCTATTCGACGATCGCGCATATTAATATAGGGCCAGAAAACAACGATGTTGCGCGTTGATTGCAGACGAGATGCAGTCGCTCATCCGCCGTCATTGGAAAATATGGCTGCGAGAGCGTTCATGTCTTCCCTGTCAAATAGCCTTCCGCCGAGCGTGGAGTTCTCCGCCACGTGCTCCGGATTCGAAGCGCGCGGGATCGGGAAAACGCATTTGTCGGATGACAGCAGATAATTCAGCGCCAGCTGCGCGTCTGTCTTAAGCCCGCACTTTGAAGCGATCGCCTTAACTGTCGCGGCATCGCTGCTCCGGAGTTCTGCCAGTTTGCCGTGTCCCAGAGGGTAGTATGCCATGAGCGCGATACCGTTTTCTCTGCAGTGCGGCAGTATATCATTTTCAACATCGCGGTGTTTCAGATTATAGTGCATCTGCGTGGATATGAGAGAATGCCTCTTCAGTGACTGCTCTGCCTCAATCATCTTCTGAAGAGAGAAGTTGCTTACGCCTATGTACCTTATCTTCCCATCGTCGACTAGCCGTTCCATTGCGCGCATTGATTCGCTTACAGGAACGCGGAAACTCGGGAAGTGTATCTGATACAGATCGATGTAACTGATGCCAAGACGACGGAGGCTCCTATCGCATGCCCTGATCAGTTTATCCTCTCTGAGGTGATTGGGAAAAACTTTCGTCGCTATGAAGAGTTTTTCTCTGTCGTAATCCTTAATCGCTCTGGAAACAAGGGGCTCACTCCTGTAGAATTCTGCCGTGTCGATGAGATTTATGCCCTCTTCAATACCCTTTCTTATTGCCGTGACCTTTTCATGCACACCGAAGCCGATGCCGAGTGCCGATGCTGCAATCCATCGAAAATCATAATATGTGCCCATGCCGACGCAGGAGACACGTACGCCTGTCCTTCCAAATTCCCTGTATTCCATATACGCTTTGGTATAGGACACGGGCCTATATCACTTGCATGTTCCGACCTGAAATATACGATTGACGTGAAAACTGCATCCAAACTGGAAGTCAGTTTGTTTGTTTCCCGGCATAAAAATATACTGCCCAGCCAAACCACATGTTAAAGAGAACTACTCCTACTACAATGCCCCATATTACAGCCATGCCCAGCGACATCTTTGTTCCTCCCCTACGTTATCAATATTGATGTTAATGAGATACTCGCAAGTCCCTTAATAAACTTACTAGCATCTGGCAGATGTATTCTGCATGCCAGCCGTAAACGGGATATGTCTGGAACTGACTTGCATTTAAACGATGTATGACCTAGTCATATGTCGTAGTTTTACAATTATCCTGCCCCTGCTAATTCGTCACAATGTATTTATACACAATGCTATCTGCGAACCTCAGATGAAAATCAGAAGTGCCTGCGGAACAATGACGCTTTGCATGTCCTGCATTATTGCAGACTTGTTGCACTTCATTACCTGAAACGACCAACTTTCTGGTTTTGTCGTTTCAGGGAGATGGTAGAATGAGAGGAGCTAAACTATTAGTTAATACACTCGCGGAGCACGGTGTGCGGACGATCTTCGGCATACCCGGAGGTGCGAATCTCGCCATATACGACGAGATAGACACCAGCGGCATAAGACATGTGCTAACAAGACATGAAGGAGGAGCAGCGCACATGGCGGACGGATACGCGAGGATAACGGGTAAGCCGGGCGTATGCCTGGGAACTTCGGGTCCCGGCGCCACAAATATGATAACCGGCGTGGCCACGGCGTTTCTCGATTCATCACCCGTCGTCTGCATGACAGGTCAGGTTTCAACGAAAATGATGGGAAATGACGCATTTCAGGAATCAGACACATTCGACATGATGATACCTGTGACCAAAAGCAACTTCAAGGTGAAATCGCCGGAAGACATACCGTATCTTGTCGGAAAGGCATTTGCAATAGCCGTCAGCGGGAGGTTTGGACCGGTCGCCATAGACTTACCCACGGATACTGTGGCCAACGATTTGACCGGTGAACCTCATCTCGGCGGGGTGGCGATACCCACGCCCTCTGATTTAGCCAACCTGCAGTCGGCTCTGGCAATGCTCAACGCTTCTCAGAGGCCGGTAATCCTTGTGGGCGGCGGTGCAAAGTGGGCAAGATGCGGAGACTCCGTACTCGAGCTTGCCGAACTGCTGGGCGCGCCGGTCGTTTCCACAGTTATGGGAAAAGGAGCAGTAAGGGAAGATCATCCGCTCGTGCTTGGCACAACTGGCATGCACGGAAGACGCTCCTCCGCCATGGCTCTGGAGGAGGCAGATGTCGTGGTCGCGATAGCGACGAGATTTAGCGACAGAACCACCGGAAAGACAGGAGAATTTCTGACAAAAACAGGCATAATACATGTGGACATCGACAACGTTGAAATAGGAAAGAATGTGAAGAACGTTGTCGGGCTTACCGGAAACTGCGGCGAAATTGTCGACCTGCTGAAGAAGACCGTGGACAGGCATCCGGAAGGACGTGCTGCGTGGACTGCGAGGATTCTTGCCGCGCGTTCGTTCTGCCAGTGCGATTTCGATCTTAACGAGTCGCCGCTCAAGCCTCAGAAAGTCATCAGTCAGCTTTCGAAACTGATGCCGGAAGATGCAATCATCACGACAGACGTGGGGCAACATCAGATGTTTGCCGCACATTTCTTCGAGGTGTGCGGGCACAGGAGATTCATCACATCGGGAGGTCTCGGTACAATGGGTTTCGGCCTCCCTTCGGCCATCGGTGCCAAGGTGGCGGAACCTGGAACGAAGGTCGTGTGCCTGACCGGAGACGGCGGCTTCCAGATGACATTCGGTGAATTCGCCACTGCCGTGGAAAACGACATACCTGTCTTTGTCGTGGTGATGAACAACGGCAGCCTTGGCATGATACGACAGTTCCAGAAGCAGTTTTACGGCAACCACATCTTCGCGGCGGACTACGGCAGATCCCCCGACTTCGTCAGGTTCGCCGAGTCGATGGGTGGAGAAGGCGTTACGGTGGAAAAGACGGGAGAGGTCGCAGAAGCAATACGGCGCGGCCTGGCAAGCGACGTACCGTTCGTCGCAGACATGAAGCTTGACATAAACGAAGACTGCCTGCCGATGACGCCGCCGTGGGCGGGCAAGAACGGAACAATATACGGGCGATGTAAATGGAAGGATGTTAATGACAGCGAAATTAAGAATTTCGGCAGATGATCAGGAAGGCGTGCTGCAGCGAGTCATCTTTGAGTTCAGCAGAAGGAACATAAGCATTGAGAAGCTGATCTTCGTGCGTGAGGGAGGTTCCAATGCAATAAGTGTGGAACTGAAGAACGATGCCGATGCAATGAAAGTGGTAAAGTCGATCAAAAGGATTCAGGGCGTTGCGTATGCAGAACAGCAGCTGGACGGCTGTGAAGCACACGCAAGCGCTACACAGACGAGAAGGGAAGTGAATCCGCAGGAAATGCTGGGCTGAAATGAAGGTGAAAAAATGGTCAATGCATATTACGATAAGGATGCAGATATGGGTGTTCTGAAGGGTAAGAGAGTTGCAGTCATAGGATATGGCATACAGGGGAGGGCGCAGGCGCTCAATCTCAGAGATTCAGGCGTCGACGTCACAGTTGGACTCAGGAAGAGCGGTGACAGCTGGAAGATAGCCGAATCGGATGGATTCGCACCGGTGACGGTGCCTGATGCAGTCAGGTCCGCAGACATAGTGATGATGCTCATACCGGATGAGGTGCAGTCTGACGTCTACGCGAACGATATCGCGAAATACCTGAAAAAGGGCATGACACTGGAGTTCGGTCACGGTTTCAACATACATTTCCGCAGGATAGTGCCGCCAGAGGGGGTCGATGTCATCATGGTCGCGCCGAAAGGACCCGGAGCGATGGTGAGGAACACATATCTTCAGGGTTTCGGCACGCCTTCACTCGTCGCCGTCGAGAAGGACTACTCGGGAAATGCGTTCAACGTCGCGCTTGCGATTGCGAGGGGCATAGGGTCAACAAGAGCAGGCGTCATCAGGACGACATTCAAGGAGGAGACAGAGACAGACAATTTCGGCGAGCAGGTCGTCTTGTGCGGCGGAGTGGCGGAACTCATAGGAAAGGCATTCAAACTGCTTGTTTCCAGCGGTTACCAGCCTGAAGTTGCTTATTTCGAGGTGCTGCATGAGCTCAAGCTGATTGTCGATTTGATTCAGACCGGCGGAATAGAGAACATGTGGGATAATGTGAGCAACACTGCGGAGTACGGCGGACGGACCAGAGGTTCACGCGTGATTGACGATCACGTGGTTGGCAATATGGAAAAAATACTGTCCGAAATCAGGGACGGCAGCTTCGCGGAAGAGTGGATGAACGAATATTACAGAGAGATGCCCACACTCAGGAAGAAGAGGGACGAAGCACAGAAGGAGCATATTGAGGAAGTCGGCAGGGAGCTGAGGAGCCTTTTTGTGAAAAAAAACAGTGAATGAGATGATATTGACCGGATTGGATGGCAGCAGCTCAGGACGTACAAACCGAAAATCGTAATTTAAAAACGAAAGGGTAAAATACTCCCGTTCATTGCCATAAATAGACTTGATAAAAAATAGCGTGGTAATCAATAAGTTCAGGCCTCTTCCAGGAAGAAGAGTCGCAGAATTCTGGGACGACTGGAGAATCGGGCACATCAGAAGCCTGGCGCAGTCCGGACGTTCCACGGAGCAACTGTACATTCCAGGTGCGAACAGGACTGGCAGAATACTCGACCGCATTTTCATTGACAGGAAGAGCACGGACAATGGACAGCGGCACGGTGCTGCGGATACCCGCCTGCCGTTCTGCAGCGGTTCTGACCTGGTGCTTTCCTCCCCACTGTACCTCGGTGACATGTCATACGGCGCTCTGTCCGGCATTCCGAATATAGCCATAGCCATGGCTGCCGAAAAAACTGGTGTGATTGCCGGAACCGGGGAAGGCGGGCTCATGCCCGAGATAGCGGGTTGCAGCAGAATAACGGTCCAGTGGGCATCGGCACGATTCGGAGTCGACGCATCATCCCTGTCGAAGGGACAGGCCGTTGTGATTAAAATCGGACAGGGGGCGAAACCCGGCATCGGCGGACATCTGCCTGCCGCAAAAGTGACAGGACCGATTTCCGCAGCAAGACGCATACCGCCAGGAAGGGATGCCATCTCTCCGGCGCCGCATCACGACATATACTCCATAGAGGACCTCGGCCAGCGCATAACCGCACTCAAACATGCTACCGGAAAACCAGTGCTGGTGAAAGTAGCCGCAACGAACTACATCACATACATAGCGGCCGGCATCGCCAGGATGGGCGCTTCGGGCATCATAATTGACGGCGCCGGAGCAGGCACAGGCGCCGCGCCGAGGGTCATCAGAGACAATACTGGTTTGCCGATAGAGCTTGCCGTACCTTCTGTAGACACCGTTCTCAGGAAGGAGGGGTTGAGGGAGAACTTTACGATCATTGCAGGTGGACGCGTCAGCACGCCTGAGGATTCCGTCAAGCTGATGGCGCTCGGAGCCGACATGACCAGTCTCGGCACAGCCACACTGCTGGCACTGGGCTGCCTCATGGTGCACAAGTGCCACACGGGCTTCTGTCCCGCGCTTATCACAAACAGGATTGAGGACAAGCCGGAACGGTTGATTTCGCAGGAACAGGCGATTCTCTGGATATCAAATCTCGTCAGCGGATGGTCGGAGGAGATGAGAGAAATCATGACTGCAGCAGGCGTGGACAACCTCTCGAAGCTCATCGGCAACAGATCACTGCTGCGCCTGTACGGTAGAGAGAGGGAGGAACTGTCTTCCATCCTGGACATAGAGGAAGAAGACGGTTATGGCATTGAAGCAGGAGATCCGGGCAATTCTGACACCCGTGAGGCTTCCAGTGAGCGCATCTGGGACGAGGACACCCGCAGAGCACTGAGGGAGCTGTCGGGCGCTTCCGGCAAAGCTCCGAGAGAGGCGGTCATGGCCAGTATGGGCACCGGCACCGTAAGACGTGCCGGAGAGAAGGCAAGACCGATGGATAGCATAGTCTGCGATGGTGCGCAGGTCACGAGGCCCAGCATTGACCCTTACAGGGAGCAGATAGATACAGGCGTGCAGATATGCGGTGGCCGCATCAGGCTTTCCTCACCGTTCTTCTTCACACACGATTCAGCTGAGAATGACGCCGCAGACGACATTGTGCTCGAAAGGGTAGCCTCCGAAATGGGACTGATACTCGACAGCAGACACCGCGGCGCTCTGGGTTCGGGAAGTAGACTCATGTCCGCACTGGACATCGGGCCACGCAACGCGCACCTGAGGACGATCGACATAGACGCCGTTGATGCATCAGAACGGATGAAACCCGTGGAAGCAGGAGGCGGATTGCTGCTGATAAGGTGCCCGTCGACGCCAGACACTGTCGGAAAACTCGCCGGAGTCGACTGGGACAACGGTGCATTCGCCGGCGTTGTAATAGACATGGATGATGCACGTTCGGACACTCCGCTGGAGCTGACCATCTCCGCCACAGACGCACTGTTTCTGGACGCAGGCAGGAGAGACGGTGTAACCATACTTGCAGAGGATGATTCAATCAGAGGAGCGGAAGACATATTCAAGCTGGTTGCACTCGGCGCAGATGCTGCAGGTTTCCGCACTGCCGCATCGATAGCATGCCGCACGGACAGTGCCGGTGAAGCAGGAACACACAGCGGCGGCACGATGAACCGGGCACTTGTACAGAATCTGGTTGCAGGTCTGCAGAAGGAGATCAAGCTGCTTGCCGGCGCGGCGGGAATAAGCTCCGTCAGTTCTTCGCTCACAGGCAACAGGGAACTGCTCAGGGCGGTTGACATGGATACATGGTGGCGAAACGAGCTGAGCCTGAAGCCTGCAGGACCGGGGTGAATATGATGAACAGAGGAGAGCCGATAGATTTGCGCGTGCCCGTTGTCAAGGACGGATGCGGTATATTCGGCATGATCAGGAAGAAGGATGCGATGAGGATAGCCAGCGGCCTGCCGGTGAAGGGCATATCCGCGGCCGGTTACAGGGGAGGCGGCCTCGGAGCCGGTTACGCATCATTTACGCTCACAAGGACTGCGCCCGAATGGGAACCGTTCAGACTCACTGCGTTTGTGAGGGACGATGTGGCAGCGACCTACATCAGAAGGGACGTGGAGAGGAAGTTCGGCAGGATTCTCCATTCACGGCTTGACAGGGCCGCAATAAGCAGGGGAGGAGGCGAGATGAAACGGATGACGGCCTCCGTATCGCCTTATGACGTTGCGAAGACCGGCGAGCTTGATGCCATAGTCGACAGCATAAACATGAAGCTCTTCTCCGGAAGAAGGCCGGAAGGGAGGATCGTTTCATTCGGCAGATTTGTCGATGTGTACAAGGGCGTCGGACATCCGATTGAGGTCGCGCAGGCTTACGATCTGGACAGTGATGGCATCGCGGCCGATATGTGGATTGCGCATACGAGGCAACCGACGAATTCTCCCGGAACTTATCCGTTCTGGTCTCATCCGTTTGCATCCATGGAATGCGCAATCGTGCATAACGGAGACATAAGTTCATTCGGCTCAAATGTCAACATGCTGAGATCCTGGGGATTCAGGAGTCATGCAGGCACCGACAGCGAGGTGATAGCAAGGCTCCTTGACAGGCTCGTGAGGGTCGAAGGACTTACGGTGGAGCAGGCATGCACCGTGCTGACCGGTCCGTTCGAGGACGGTCTCGACGGAGAGATACTTTCACTCATGAACAGATATCGCAGAGCGAGACTCGACGGACCGTTCTCCGTTGCCGCCGGCATCTCCGATGGCGAAGATTTGTATCTCATTGCCATGGTGGACAGGTCGAAACTCAGACCCATGGTGATCGGCGAGGACGACAGTCATTTTTACGTTGCGAGCGAAGAAACGCAGATCCGGTGCATATCGCCCGAGGCTAGGACTTGGAGACCGGAACCTGGTGGTTATTTCATAGCGTCTGTTTCCAGAGGGCTCATAGCTGGCGGGAGCTCCAGGCGCACCGCGATCGCCGGCGGAACAAGCATGACGATGCAACACGAATGGCATAGGCCTGAGTCTTCTGAGGATGTTACGGAGTGGCCAGTGTCAAGGGACGCCTCGTCGATGACATACGAGGATATCAACGCATTTCTCAGGGAGTCTATTGCGCGTGGTGCTGAAACTGTGCGGCTGACCAATATTGCCGGACACAGGTATATTGGCATGGCGCTCGCCGCGCAAAACAGACTGACAGTCGAGCTTCACGGGAATCCGGGCAACTGTCTGGCAAATCTCAACGAGGGCCTTATTTACAGGGTATACGGCAACATAGCGGACGATGCCTGCGACACGATGCACCGCGGCGGCGTAATCGTTCATGGCGATGCCGGCGATGTGCTGGGCCAGGCGCTTCAGGGTGGTTTCATATTTGTCCGCGGTTCTGCCGGAAACCGTGTGGGCATACAGATGAGGGAATTCAATACAGCCGGCGGAAGGCCGACGCTGATCATCGGTGAGACATGCGACGATTATCTCTGTGAATACATGGCCGGTGGCACGGCGATGGTTCTCAATCTTCTCGATGCGCCGGAGCCGATAGGCAGGTTTGCCGCCTCTGGCATGGTCGGTGGAAGGCTGTATGTCAGGGGAAGGGTCGGGGAAGAACACTTCGGGCTCAACCCGATGAAGGAAGATGTGCTGAATTTTCTGAGAACGGCGGCGGAAGAAGAGCGCATAGACAGGAAGCTGATGGCCGACTTCGAGCAGCAGGGGAAATTGACGCGCAGCTTACTGAAATGCACACTCGACGCAGCTCTGTTTTCGAGGATTGACGAATTATTCTACACGGGCAGACATTCAAAACCGCTGACGATCGAGACGAGGAAACTGTGCAGTGAGGATTTTGAATATATCGGAGTCGCGCTGGACGATTTTTTCCGTTCGTTCGGCATTCAGAGCGGCACGGTGGACGAGATACTCGAGTCCGATTTCACAGTCGTCTCACAACCACACAGCTGAACTGAAGTGTACTGTCATGCAGCGTTGCAGGAAGGTGTAACCCCGATGTGCACATGCTTTAAGCCTGATTAATCAGTCTAGCGCGACAATGGTATCATGAGCGGAAAACTTTCGGAAGTCAGGGTGCTGGTGGCTGGCGGTAGCGGCAGCATAGGGAAGGCGATCGTCAGAGCGCTGCTGCTGGAAGGAGCGTTTGTCGCAATGGCTGCAAGAGCCGGGGAGCGACTCAAGGAAGCTAATCACGAGATGAAAAAGGAAGGACTGGACGTGTTCGCAGTAGTCATGGATGTGGAATCGCATGACTCCATAACTGAAGTAGTTCATCTGCTCCACTCCAGATGGGGAGGAGTTGATGCATTCTTCAACTGCGCCGGCACAGGCATGGAACAGTTCAATCCCTCGTTCGCCTTCAGTGCAAAACCCTTCCATACATACGAAATTGCATCGATGAGGAGGGCGATGGACGTTAACTACATTGGTTATTTTGCGGTGACGCAGGCGTTTATGCCCACCTTCATTGAGCAGGGCAGAGGAAAGATTGTGAATGTGGACGTTGACAGAGAACTTCTGGCGATAAGGGGTTTCGCACCGTTTTCACCGACACGATCCGCTACTGACACACTTACAATGATCATGGCGAAGGAGTTGGAAGGCAGCGGCATAACGGCAAACATACTGACGCCCGGCGGCTTCGTCAAGGGCGGCATGTTTCCGCCAGGCACTTCCGAAGATGCATTCGGTAAACTCCTGGATGCCGGTATCATGGGACCGCCGGCCGTCTTTCTGGCCTCAAGCGATTCAGACGGACTGAACGGCGAACGCATCGTTGCATCGGAATTCAAGCAGAGGAGATAGTTCGCTGCAGAAAAATCCCAGGTATCATTTTCACGAACAGCGTCAGTCTTCAGAAACACGTTGTAATTGCAAATGCACTCTTTTTCTTAAATTACTATGCTCATAATATCAAAAATTATTCTATAAGCATATCATTTGACTTAGTATATTCACTAAACATTCAAATATTGCATCTGTTCATGACACAGAAGAGCATGACACAGAAAGGTATGGAGGTCTGACGGATGGCGATCAGCAGCGGAGACACGGCATGGGTTCTTGCATCGGCCGCCCTCGTCATGATAATGACGCCTGCACTGGGCTATTTCTATGGCGGGATGGCAGGCAGGAAGAACATACTTTCACTGATCGGCCAGTCCTTCGCTGTGCTTACGATTGTCAGCATCCAGTGGGTACTGGTAGGCTTTTCCATAGCCTTCGCTCCAGGACCTTCGGGTGTGCTGCAGGGCATCGTTGGCGGAACTCAGTACATTGGCATGGCCAACATGGGGTACAGCGCCACCTATCCGGGCATTCAGAACATAAGCATCAGCACATTCATGATTTTCCAGGCGATGTTTGCCGTGATCACGCCCGCCCTCGTCAGCGGTGCGTTTGTCGGAAGGATGAAATTTTCGACGTTCATTGTCTTCACGCTTGCCTGGACAACACTCGTCTACGATCCTGTGGCGCACTGGGTATGGGCCTATGACGGATGGCTGCACGGGATGGGCATACTCGATTTCGCCGGCGGCACCGTCGTCCATCTGAACGCCGGAGTTGCAGGCCTCGCCGCTGCCCTTTTCATCGGGCCGAGACTGACAAAAAGCGACGGCACCGCGCACGCAGAACCGACATTGACGATACTTGGCGCGGCCCTTCTCTGGTTCGGATGGTTCGGATTCAATGCAGGATCGGCGCTCGGAGCCTCCGCACTGGCAGTCAATGCATTCATAGTCACAAACACAGCCGCAGCACTTGCTTCGCTTACCTGGCTGGGACTGAGCTGGCACTACACTGGGAAGGCAAGCATGCTCGGTGCTGCCTCCGGTGCCGTGGCCGGACTCGTTGCCATCACGCCTGCCTCAGGCTTCGTCAACATATGGGGAGCGCTGGCAGTGGGGTTCGGAGCCGGCGCCATCTGTTTCTATGCCGTTGCATGGAGGAACAGAACGAAGGTCGACGACACACTGGACACATTCGGAGTCCACGGAGTAGGAGGTGCGTGGGGCGCGATCGCAACCGGCCTTTTTGCAACCGTCGCAGTAAATTCGGGCGGGGCTAACGGACTGTTTTACGGAAATCCGGGACAGGTTGAAGTCCAGCTGATAGCTGTTGCAGCCTCATCTGCATACTCGTTTCTGATGACGATTGGCATATTGAAAGTGCTCGATTACGTGATGGGAGTCAGGGTGCCGGTTGAGGAGGAGCATACCGGACTGGACATAGCCCATCACGGTGAAAGGGGATACACGGGGATCGACAGCCACACGATTACGGAGATGGGCGTGCGACTCACGTTAACCCTTCAGCCGCAGGACGGGAAAGGGAGCGGCGTGCGGGACAGCGTGAACCTGATGGTCATGATGAATCGCGATGAAATAGAGGAACTGAAAAAACTGACCGGCGGTGTAAACGGTGCAGTGATTGGTAGCAGGCAACTGACTGGAAAGATTTCCGGAGCCGAAGGAATAGAGGATTGAATCTGAGCAAAGACACGGTGCTATGGCAGCAACTGATACAGCAGGAAGGCGACGTCATTCAAAAGCTATTTAACGAACGTCAGGGCTGACAAAGGACGATAAGCAGGAAAGGAGACGTTGTTTTTATGGTCAGCAGGGTCGTTTACAAATGCTGGTTCTGCGGCAGGGAATACGAAGTTCGGGATAAGGCAGACAGCTGTCACGATTCCGGCAGCTATGCCATCTACAGAGACGGCACCAGACGTAAGAGGACGCCGTTCGGAAACTGATTCTCACCTTCCGCAGAAGTCTTTGAACTCGCACATATTGCATTTCCATCTGTCGTCGGTCATACGGTCATACCCTTCGAGCATTTCCAGCATTATGTTTTCGACATATCGCCTGGAGCGGCCGTCCCAGGGAATGAAAAATTCCATGTCACGGTACACCAGTCTTCCTCCCTTCGTTCTGCCTCTGCACTCTTCTATCAGAAGACAGTAAGACAGCAGCTGTGCAACATCCCATTCTCTGGCACTTCCTCCGGCATCATAACTCTTGTATTCCACAGGCATGAACGTCCGCCCCTTTTTCAGCACAACATCAGGTTTACCGGTGAGAGGATAACGATCCGATCTGAGCAGCGTTCCTGAACCTGAGAGATCGGTTGAATGCATATGATCCGCTGCAAACAGCCAGTATATGATTATCGCAACGCCCGCTGTGAAGAGGAATAAGGCGAGAAGGGTCATCGTAGCCATATGATCATGGCTCCCGCGAGTGCCAGCATTCCTGCGGCAAGCAATATCAACCTTCTCAGACGAAGCTTCATCATGACGCGCCCTTTCGTTCTGTGATAGACTACACCGCCCTGTTTTCTCTCACGGACAGCTGCAGGTTCAACGTAATCAGGGGGCAGGGAAACCGATATACTGTACTTCCTTGCACAGTACACAAAAGTTGCAATCTGTGAAGATGTTATCCTGACCGGAGACGCTCGATTTTTCTGTATACTCATCCCATCCTTCGCTTTCGGACGTCCGTCCGCAGCACCTTCTCTAGGATGCACTATATCAAGATTGAAGGTGAGGTGGCCGTCTGCTGCCGGTCTTTCGCCTGCGCGAACGGAAAACTATACCCCTCTTTCGTAGAGCGGAAAAGAGCGCTGAGAAGAGTCTGTCGTCGAAACCCAGATACTCCGGCGGTAACACACCCCTTCCCTCGATGTAACCGTCCAGAAGCAGACGCGCTATGACGGCGGCGGTGTAACCCGTCATGCGTGCCATGGACTTTGTTCCTGTCTTCTCATCGAATCGGTCAATGGATGTGAATTCGACTGTGATGTCGTCCTTTACCGCTGCGACCTTTGTGAGGCACAGATCTCTGAAATCCGAGCCTGCCGAAGAGAAAAGCGTCTCGGTGACAGCGCGGGGAACAATGCCTCCTGCGGCCGAGTCCGAGAAGAAACCCATGTCACGCAAAAATCTCATCGACGCAAGATGCCCCGGATAACGGAGTGTCAGCTCGTACATGTTCCTGACATTGATGGTTTTCAGGAGCGTCCGCAGGCCGTCCGTGTAGAAAGCCTCCAGGCGGCCGAATCCCGGAAAGGAGATGCTCCTGATTTCAGAGAGAGGATCTATCTGAACGATATTGCCGTTCCTGATGATCCTCGCTGGCCTGGTATATTCGTCGATGAGCCCTTCAACGTTGAATGTCGGAGCGTGATGAAACGGGGCAATATCCTCAGAGGGCAGACCTGCAACCAGGATCTCAATCGATACAGGAGACATGGTTCGGTATAGATGCCCGGCCAGCACATTGCTCAGGCCCGGCGCGTAACCTGCATCCGGCACGTAGATGCAACCCTGCCTGCGTGCGATACCTTCCATAGACATCGGATCCTCGGCCATGAAACCTGTATCTACGACATGCTTGCCCATTCGCAGCAGCTTTCTCACAATGCCGCAGGATATGCTTCCGGGAAGTGCGCTGACAACGGCTTCTGAACGCTCAATGAGCGCCCTGTTGTCGAATACATTCCCTCTGTACTTTCTTACTCCGTCGAGAGAACGCAGAGACTTTGAGGAAACATCGCACACTACAACATCACAGTCGGCGGAAAGGTCTGTTGCAATTGCCCTGCCGACGAGACCGGCACCAAGAACCAGGATCACGTGGTGGGCAATACATTCATGTCTAAACCGTTTTGCGTGATTCGACGGCTCATTTCTTCAGGCGGGGGACATATATGACCAGTGAAGAAGCGGAATAGGGATTCTTCACTCTCCTGAGGTCGAGCCTTTTCACCAGCGTTGACCATATGTACGGAGAGACGTCAATGCCGGAAGCTTCCGAAAGAAACCTCCTGTCGCGCTGTGTTATAATGCAGCCGTACCTGTCGAGTCTCTTCATGAGGAGGGAACACAGGCTTGACCAGTTATCCTGACTCAGCGCCGGTCCGTACGGAAACCGGACTTCAGAAACAGAACGCAGCAGAGAGGAATGCTTAACCTCTATTCCTGGCTCTGTCGGGCGCGTAGTAGAGAGGCTGCCGATACGCTCTTCCGCCTTCTCAAGCACGGATCTGCACAGGCTGTTCAGCGCCTTTGAATACATCACGACCCTCTCCGTCTCCATCTCACGCCTGTTGCGTGCTGCATTCAATATGGTGTTTATTGTCTGCTCAAGTTCGAATAGTGTCGATTCGTTGAGACCATCGCCGATGTACCCGACGGAACTCATTCCGGCATGCTCCTGCGCCAACGCTCCGGATGCAAATGGGAGTGTGCCGCTCCCTGCATAACCCTGAGCTGAATCATTAAGGACGATATCGTCGGACATTAGTCAGACATAGATTGCCGCATATTTAAGCAGATTGGATGCAGTTTGCACCATAAGATACGCGAAAACGTTCGGTGAAAGGGAGGCGACATGTTTTCTGACCGCTGACCATCCGTCAATTGCCCTCAGCCCATTGCGCATTAACCTTCTCGTGATGCGTGCTTCATTCTGGACTCCTTCAAAGGGGACAGATATGGTCGGGAATCGCACTGACATTGACCGATTCGCTGTCTGTCTTCAAATGAACTGAATATCAAGAGTGACAACCTGACAAATTTTGTTTAAATAGCGACCTGCCGGATTAACCTGCATGGTCCAGCCGTCTGAAAGACCGGAATACCTGCGTCGGAGTGACAAATGCCAGAGAATGAAGTAAAAATGAATGAGTTTGTCACGAGCGCAGCACTCAAGGGCAGCGCTCTCCCGGTAGCGGGAAGCAGCGTCGACTCTTTTGAGCGTCTGATATCCGCAGGCGTCGACGTCCTGACAGATGCAGGAGACTGGAAATCACTTCTCTTCTCCTTCGGCAGGCAGATTACCAGACTCAGAAAGGATATGTTCGTCATTTTTGTGGTCATCAGCAGGGATCTCCGATTCAGATGGACGAGCCATCAGGAGCTCCTCGGCGAACCAGGCGAAACGAAATATGAGGATCTGCTGCCGCTCAACGCCGATTTCGGGGATAGCAAAAAGTCGATAAAGGCGCCCAATTCCGGCATCAGACTCGTTGATGAGGTTGCGCTCGCGACGGGAGTCACTGACTTTATCCTCTTCCGCGGAACAGAAAGAGGGGCGCCGACGCTGTACACTTATGTGGGTGTGCGCAGGCAGCTCAGCATGGATGAAGAACTAGCGCTTGCGCTTGTTGACAGGATATTTGACTCGGTTGTCAGAAGAGAATTTGTGGTCGGCGAACATCTCTCCCACGCTTCCAGACTTACAGCGGCAATCGAACTTGGAAATCAGTTGCATGAAGGGGCGCTCGCAAACAACGTTCTTAACAAGATTGCAGACATAATACAGAAGAGAATGGGTATAGACTATGTTGCCCTGATGGTGACCGATGAAACCGGGCACGCGCTCGAGTTCGCAGGAATGAGTGAATCGCTAACACCATTATACGACAACCCGCAGAGTATGAGCCTCAGCAGCATGATCGTCGGAGTTGCAGCTCAGAGCGAACCCCTCGTCATAAAAGATATCGAGTCTATTGGCTATAAACCGCTCGGAACAGGCACGAAGTGGGCTGCACTTGTGCCTGTAAAGACAAACTCGAAAAGCAGCGCAATACTGATACTCGAGAGTAAGTCTCCGGTTCCTCTCGATGATTTTGAATTCAGGGATGTCGAATTTCTGTCCCAGGTTCTCGGAGCAAGAATGTCCTCCAGTCTGCTCATTGAGGAAAAGAACAGAAAAATACTGTTCAGAAACATGCTTCTGGAGGAGATTCTTCTGCTCCACAGGGAAAACGATCCCGTGCGGATCGCGGAGGAGGCACTCTCATTCATAAATTCAGTCATTCCGTCAAGCATTTCTGTCTTCTATGTGCTCAACGAGGGCAGATCGCTGCTGATTCCGGTGACGTCGAGAGGCGTATTCGCAGAAGAAATGCTCTCATTCTCCGTTAAGATTGGAGAAGGAATCGTCGGAAGGACCATATCGAAAGACAAGCCGGTGCACATACAGGAGGCGAACGCGGATGCTTCGTCGATAAGCATACCCGGCACACCTAACGAGCCCGAAGCGATTCTTGCCATACCCATAAAGAGCGTCAGAGAAGACATTGGAGTCATTGCATTGCACAGAATAGGAAAGAACACGTTTTCGGCGGAAGAAATTGAGATGGCGGAGATAACCGGAAGGCAATTTTCCACTGTGATGGAGCGGGCCAATGCTGCCATGGAGATTCACAAGTCATATGTGGAAAAAGAGAAGGAAAACGCCATGCATTCGCTGCTGTCCGAACAACTGATTGAGAGCCTTGACAATCCGGACAGTGACACATTTTCATCCAGAGTACTGGACAGCGCACTAAAATTTTCAACATGTGAGGCTGGTATGCTTCTGCTCAGGAGAAGCGGAGAGAGCCGGTTGCAGTGTATATGCGCAGACAGTGAGTCTTTCAAAGAGAGCGGATGCTCTGCCGATGCTACATCTCTGAGCACGGTATTGCACGAGATGACGAAGCTTGCGACGAGAACGTACACACTGGAAGGCGAGTCGGCGACTTCTGCGGCGATTGATTCACTCGGCGCAGACTTTATCGAAGGCACTGCACCGAGATTCAGGAATATGCTCATACACGAATCATCGGAGAAGGATGGTCAGTCTGTGGTGCTCATTGGTTTCGATTTTCAGTCGAACCTCAGGAAGGACGTGTACAGGAACACCGTGACTCAGAGACTCCTTGATTTCTATAACTCGCGTCACATCAGCATCAAGACAAGCAGAAACAGTCATGCGGATGTTGTGCGCCTGAACAAGCTGGCGGCATTCAAAGACGCGATTGTTGAAGAGGTTGATGTTCAGTCGATCTACGGAAAAGTCTGCGACTATGCCGTAGCGCGGCTCAATGCTTCCTTCGCGGCCATCTACTCGGTGGATTATGTGTCTGGGATTCTCAGACTTGTAGCCTCCTCTGGCGGTGGCGGAGTCGTGCCTCAGGAAACACTGATGAAATATGCAGCGCACCTGACAGGAACGCACGGAACGCAATCACAGGCAATTGAGTTTCCGCCTTCGGACGACGAAAATGTGCCGGTCATATTCAGAAACAGACTTGCGACATGGAGAATGAGTACGATTGACGGGGCAGACCTTCTGTTCATTGCCGGCTACGCCGGAGACTGCGATACCACCGAACACATGCACATCTACAACGAAATGGCACCGTTTGTGTCGCGAAAAGTGAGACAGCTTTCAGCATTGTCTGAAGAGAGACGCAGGCATGGTCTCATCAGCACGGTGGACGAAATAGGAAAAAAGGTTGGGGCACACACGGAGTTCGGGAGCATGATGGATGCGTTCGCATCCGCAGCGGGGCACATAATTGGAACTGAGTACGCGCTCGCGGGGGTGCTGTCTTCCTCCTACATAGAATGGAGCGGATACTTCGAGACGCGGATACCGGATTCAATTGAAAAACTGGCCCTGAAGACAGCAGAAAAGGGGGAAGCGATGATAATAAACGACTTCAGGAGCGCGCAAATTGAAACTGAGCCGGTTTCAGGCAGCTACGTCAGGGAGATGCTGATGTATCCGCTGTTCAAGGACAGCGGAACTGAGATAAGGGCAGTGCTGTTGCTCATAAACAGATTCGGCTCTGACGGCTTCAGCGAGAGTGATGTTGCCTTGCTGGACAGACTCGCATCGAATGTTATCAATTCATACTCTGCAGTGGAGACACTGAAACAGGAAAAACAGCTCAAGAGGGCGGCTGAGCTGAAATGGACAGAACTGGCAGAGATACTGGACGGAATAGACGAACCGATCATCAGAGTGGATACGTCCGGAAATATCGAGTTTATTAACAGTGCGGCAAAGCAGCTGCTGTCGATGCAGCCCGGAGTTGCAGTGGAGAAAATTGTCTCGCTGCTTGACGAAGTGGATACGTATCAGATTGTTGATCTCACAGAAAATATCAGGAAGGGCGAGAGGTTTGAGTCGTCGTATCTGTTTGCCTCGGCCGAAGGTGCTAAAAGAGTCATTGTTTCCGCCTCTCCACTTTCCGGCAGAAACAGAAGGGGCCTCATATTGAGATTGAAGGAAGAACCGCAGAACGAAACGCAGGAGCCGAAGGATCAGCCGAATAGAGTGAAGGGCGCGGAAGTTTCCAGTGCAGCGCATTCACAGATAGAGGGCGTGAGGTATGCGATGAAACGAGGCTTCAGTTATATGATAGCAGAACAGAAGCCGCTGTTCGCGTATCTTGCCCTCGTCGATTTCAAGAAGGCAGGATTCAATCCACTCGTGATTACGAGGCAGCATCCCTCCAAGCTAAGGGAGAAGTACGATATGGGAAACACTGAGATCAGATGGCTGACCCAGGTTGTGGGCAACAGCAACCTCGATCCTGCCAAACTTTCCGTAATCGGCAACGCGATGCTCTCGTTCATCGAGAGGCACAAGAATGCAGTTGTGTTTATTGACGGACTGGAGTATCTGCTCTCTAATAACAGCATGATAAAGGTCATGGGCATGCTCGAGGGCGTGATGCAGAAGACTGTCGACACATCCTCCGTACTGGTCGTCGCCGTTGACAAGATGACGTTTGAACAGAGGGAGCTTGCGATACTCGAAAAACTTTTCGAAGAAGTCAATGTCGGTGAGATGAGAAAGGGGTACCTGAGCACAGAGCTGGAGAAATTTGATAATGACAAACCGGATTCGACAGAAACCGATGCAAACGATTAAGTGAAACATGTCGTTACCCGAAGACTGCTTCGGAATAATGCGCTCAGTGCTGTTTGTGCAATGGGGCAGTCGTATAGGGGAAACGGTGCATCACATGGCGGAACGAGATATGCTTGATGTGGAATGTGACAGTTGCGGCGTGAGAATAAATCTGGACAGCTGCGTCGTCACTGTGAAGCACAGGCTTCATAAGCCGGTAGAATGCCCCATATGCAGAAATGCGCGCATCTCAAAGGAACTGGAACAGTTCAAAATAGAGTTCAGCGGAGCTGAATCTGCAGAGGAACATCCGGCGATCAGGCGATCGCGCATCCCTTCCGCGAATCAATCATTTTTCTAAACGACTGAGGCACCGCGGACATAACGTCTGTATTCCAGGTATTCCACGAAGGACGGTATGATTCTCAGAAGGGCAAACGAGGCCAGGATCAGCGCGATGTAGTAAATGGCCATAGAGAGATGATAATTGCCCTGGACAGTTATGGTAAAGGGGCGTCCGACGACGGAGATTACATAATAGGCTATTGCAACCTGTGATGCCGCCCTCAGAATGACGCCTGCGATTCTTTCGTTTCCGAGAAGCACCGCACCCGCATTGAGAAACATGAAGATCGAACCTAGCAGAATCGCAGATTGGGTCCAGACGCTCATCGAGTTGAAACCCAGTTGTGGATATGATGATGCCGCCTGCATATAGAGTATTGGCGCAAGTATGAAAAATAACGCCGACGTGGCAGAGGAAAGAACGGCACCTGCTATGTGCAGACTTGGTTTATCGATGCCCGCAGGGGAAGCCCGCTTTCTGTATTCTCCAATCATGCGGCGGCCCCCGTGTATGTTGCAGATTGCGGTATCTGCGGATAATCCGCATACCTCTGAGCCTCCTGGCTGTTTGCAAGCTGTGCGGGTTTAACGATGGACGATGATGTGAACGGCCCCTTATAGCTCACGCCGAACTGGAAGAAACCATAGGCATAGGAGGCGCTGATGGACGTGCCGACAGACATGTTAACAGGGGTGGTTGCAGCTTCGGAGACAAACCATGCCGGCAACGCGCCGATGGTGACGGGAACAGAAATGCTGTAACGCTCAATTTGACCGGGCAGTGCAGCGGCCAGGTGTGTGCTGTACGAATAAATCAGAGTACCGTTGGTGAGAACGCTGAGATTCAGCGTGTAGTATATCTGTCTAATCGCATACAGGCAATGATTTTCGACTGTGAACGATGTGTTTATATACAGTGTTCCTGCGGTATTGGTCTCCGCCGGAGATGACGGGACGGAGAAACTTAAGCCCTTTCCCGTTACTAACGGGACGGTTGCCGATGCTATGAAGAGCAGGAAGACCGCACCAAGGAGCGTAATTATCCTGCCGATACGCCTCGATGTTTTAAACTTGGAGGACATACAGATACCCGGAGCTTTTAACCACTATCGGCTGATTGCTCATTAAAATGCAACCATACAATTACACTATTTGAAAATGAGACAGGAAGTTGCTTTTCAGCGGGCATGTTCATAACGCCGCGCCATCACTGCAGTGAAGATAAAGCGGATGCGATACGTCAGTCTTTGTCTGTCACGCCATCAGTCGTGACCTCGGTCTTGAATTCCTGACCGAATATCTTCAGCAGCTCAAATACAACGCCGAAGCCCTTTCTGACATCCGGGTCAGAGAGGGACAGCAGAGACATACCGCCTTTCCTTGGCGGCGCTTTTTCCAGCCTCTGTTCAAGCGATTCGTCCGTCAGCGTATTGAACACCCGCGTAGCAACCGGAGACGAAAGCATGTCTATGAGATTGTGAAGGGAATGCCACTGCCTTAGCAGTTCGGACAGCAACGATGCAATGTTGGACAGCGCTTCGTCGTTCAGTCCGTCCCGGAGAAATTTGATAATGTATGCCGCATCCACAAGTGCGTCAAGCGCACCGTCACGCTCAAGTCTGGACACTGTTGCCAGAGCAGAAGGTAATTCCTCACCGGACAGAAGAGAAGAGTACTTCTTCGAAATGGAAAGCATGTCTGCCATGCCGGAGGCGATATTTTCGATTGCCTCGTCGTTCAGTCCGTCCTTGAGGAACTTCAGTGCATATGCTGCGCTAACCACCGAGTCGAAGACGCCGTCTCTGTGCATCCTTCCTATGTCTTTTATGAGTTCGGAAAGCTCTTTTCCCTCGGAACTCAGGCTGCCGATGACAGCCATAGACTGCTCTGATGAAGCGGCGGATGCCACATCCGTGAGTCTTCCGCCAAGCTTCGACAGCGATTCTATCGCTTCGTCGTTCAGTCCGTCCTTGAGGAAGCGCAGTGCTGCCAGTGCCTGCGACATGGCTTCAATCTGTCCTTCATTCACCATCGTCGAGAACTCTTTCATTACGCTGTTGAAGCGTGGTATATTTGCAATAAACTCGCGTACCTGTTTCTCTTCCTCCGCGTTCAACGTCAGGCTCCTCACACCTTCTGTACTTTCACCGCTCAACTCAATCACCAGATGCTGATCATACTGCTTCCCTCTGAAGAATCGAGAAACGAAGTCAGACCTCCGATGCCGTCGACCACATCCGAGTAGTCCTCCTTGCGCAGGTTGAATAACTTAGAGGCCATGCTGCAGGCCGTTATTCTGACCTTTCCCGTTTCCTTAGCCTTCCTGAAATACTCCGCAAATCTACCGCCCGCCTCGGACTTTACTATCATTGCGGCGGACTCTGCCTCAGACAGCACTACAGGTTCCCTGCCGAATGCCTTTACGCCGTCCATGGTGGCAAATATGTTTACCTCCTCCCCCATGCTGGACGCCAGGAATGCGGTCATCGACGCAAATTCCACCCTTTCCAGATGGTTGGAACCGAGTATTATTGAGAGCCGCAAGCAGAACACCGTCAAACCATTGTCCTGGCGTGGATGCTCCAGTAGAGTTTGTTGTAGGCAAGCTTGCTCCACCAGTAGATCTGGGAGGGGGTTGGAGGCACCGGCGGATGGTTGTAGTCGAATTTTATGTACGTTGCCTGATCCATGCCCGTCGCTATGAAACAGAACACCGTGCCGGGATAGGTCTTCTTTCCGTCCGTGCCCATGACATCTGCTGCCACGTTGTGACTGACAGTGTATGATTCGTAGTCAGCAGTGGAACCTGCCTTCGATATTGCTATGTCGGTAGTATCACCCATGGCATGAATGTTGTCATACCCTTTCACAAGGAGCGTAAACTTGTCTGTTCCTACCCAGTTCCTCCTGTCGCCGAGGCCGGAGTCCCCTATCACCTGCGCGCCCTTGTGAGGTGGCACGCTTACCAGCAGGTCGTAGTCCAGCGACTCGCCCTCCTTCGATGTTATCTTCCTGGCGCCGCCGTCAACGGAGGCCAGTGTGAACTGGCTGTGTACGTTTATTCCTCTTTCTGCGAAGATTCCTGCCATCATGCGGTTCACGTTGGGTATGCCGAACACGCCCGGGACTGGGTAGCAGTAATCAATCTGAACTTTGTCCCTGATACCCTTCTTCCTGAAGTAGTCGTCCAGCATCAGCGTTATTTCGAGAGGCGCAACCGGGCACTTATGAGGGAGGCTCGCGGTGTCAACAACAATTCTGCCGCCCGTGAATGACTGAATCTTCTTCCACATCTGAGTAGACTTTTCGAGATTGAAGAAAGTATCAGCGCCGCCGGCGAATCCGGGTATCTCGTCAAATTGAAGGTGTGAACCCGTAGAGAGGACGAGCTGATCGTAGCTGTGAGTGGCTCCGTCTGCGGTGGCTAGCGAGTGGTTGGCCGCATCTATCCTGGTTATCGTTCCTTTGTCCCCGGTAAGGAACTTCACATGCCTGTCGAGAACAGAGCGCTCCGGGACATGCGTCTCTGCAGGCTCCATCACACCCATCGAAACGAGCAAAAATCCGGGTTGATAGAAGTGCTTGTCATTCCTGTCGAGAACAGTAACGCCAACTTCCCCCTTTTCGATCTCATTTGACAGCTTCTGCGCTATTCTGTTTGCCACAATCGTTCCGCCGAGCCCACCGCCTGCCACTAAAATGTTCTTCATTTCATTTCACCTTCCTCAGAATTATTTTGAACTTTCCGCCTTCGGAGACATTCTCAGCCACTTCATTTCCTGTCCGCCTGGCCCAGACGAGAACATCATCACGCGTTGCCTCGTCGCCCAGCAGTATTGCGACACCTTCGCCGGGATATGCGTCATTCATGGCCGATGCCATTTCGCCAATCGGACCGGTGCAGTTCGCGGATGTGGCGTCAATGGTCTTGTAGAGCTTGATTTCTAACGTGCCCGCCTTACCCCCTGATACTGAATCTCGTTGAGAGGTTAAGGCGTTGGCAGTTAATTATTCTTTCCTGCCGTCGATCCGGAGCGCCGCAAGAAGTGCGGCATGAATGGCTACTGTTGAAGTGTCCGCCAACCACAAGTGGCACAGTTGACCGGAACGCTGGCTGAGTGCTGGCCTGACCGCGAAGAGGGCATTAGGAGCGGACAAAAGGAAAGCAGTTGGAATGCATTAAATAGAGAATCGATGTATGCGACTTATTATGGCGGGCACCGGCAGCGAGAGCAGGGATAATCAGAAGAAGGTTGTTGTAAGAGTTATTGATGATATCGACACTCAGATTCTCTCTCTGCTCAGGGAAAACGCCAGGATGAAAAATGTGGAAATAGCGAGGCATGTGAGTCTGACGGAAGGCGGCGTCAGGGCGAGGATTGCCCGGATGGTAGAAGACGGCATAATAGAGAAGTTCACGATTATAACGAAGAGCAATGAGGTCAACGGTCTCGTGCTCATCAAGACGCAGCTCGATCAGACGAGGATGCTCATCAAAAGGCTGAGGGAATCCTCAACGTTTGTTTACGAAACCAGCGGTGAATATGATGTCGCGGCGGAAATGAAAACAGAGTCCGTCGAGCTGCTGAACAAAAAAGTCGACGAAATCAGATCTTATCCGGGCGTGTTGAACACAATGACGCTGATTAGGATGGGATGAGCATATCCGCTGCGCTGATACGAAACTATTTTTTATAGCACACGCTGACTTCCAAAAGTGATGAGAGAAAATGTGCCCCTTCCGTTCGAGGAACGGGTTCTGCGGACGCTCATAAACAGAGTTGCGTATATCGGTCTGGCGATTTTCTTCATCACCTATGCAACTACGCTGTGGTCCAGAGCAGGATACCTGAATCTCGGGATGCTTATTGTTGTATGGCTGCTCCTAATACTGGCCGGCATCTCACTCATATATTCCGCCGTCATAAAGGTCAATCACAAAGGCATTGATTATGTTTTTCTGACACTGCTCCTCACGGGCATGACAGCCTACTTCGCGGCACTCGTGGGCATATTCCCGACATTCGGAACGGATGAGCTGGCACTGGATACTTATGCAGCCTATCTCACACTTCATGGCATAGATCCGTATGTGAGCGCAAACATGATCCGCGCGTTTTCATTCTACCACGTGCCCTTCTACTTCATAACGCCGGTGCTGACTGGAGGATATGTCCACTACATGACTTATCCGGGTCTGTCTGTGCTCATGATGATGCCCGGGCTGTTAGCCGGCGTACACAGCAATTACATACTGATTGTTTTCAGCATTGCGTGTTATCCTCTCCTGTTTCATTACTACAGAAAGAGACGATTCATAGATTTGTTTCCCTATGCCACATTCATACTGCTCGTCAACTTCAACTGGGTCTACTATACAGTCGGGGGAGTCACTGACATAGTGTGGCTCTTTTTCCTTGCACTTTCATACATTTACAGAGACAGACCCGCCATTTCAGGCATGCTTTACGGGCTGAGCATATCGTTCAAACAGACACCTGCGGCGATCTTTCCCTTCTTCCTCTACTTCATCTACATGGAAAAAGGGAAGGACTGGAAGGCGGCCCTGAAGTTCTCACTGTATATGGCGGCGGCTTTCCTCATTACGAATGCACCATTCATCGCGATGAACCCCTCTGCCTGGTTCAACAGCATATCAGGGGTCGCAAGCCAGCCGATCATAGGTATAGGACTGGGACCGTCGATACTGGGTTTTGCCGGATTTGTTCCGGTTGCAAGATTCGTCTTCCTGATATTGCCGGCTCTCATACTCGCCATATTCTTTATCATCTATGTCACGGAATTTGAACGGTTCAAATTCGCATTCTTCGCATTCCCGGTACTCTCGTTTATCTTCTATTACCGTGTGCTGCTAAACTATCTGATCTACTGGCCGTTTCTTCTTCTGCTGCTCTTGCCCGACCTCATAGAGCAGATGAAGAGCGCGGGCTTTCTACAACCTGCGCCGCGCATACACCTGAGGCAAACGGTCGTAGCTGCAATTGCGGGCCTGCGGGATAACAGAGTGGCTGCGTCACTGGTCGCGCTCATACTGATTGGCGGCGTGACTGTCACCGGCTACGGTTATGCTGCCGCGAATCACGATCCGCTGAAAATTGTAAAAATAGATGCGTACGGCAACCCCTATTCCGTGCCGGGAATGATAACCTCTATGAACGTGACGGTCAGCTACATTCCTCAGAACGGCCAGCCGGCGAGCATCCCCGTTTTCTTCAGAATACTTGTGAACGGCCCAGTCGTCAGCGCTAACGGGATGCTATGGAGCGCACAGAACCCGATTATTGCACCAGGCGTGAGCACGCTGCAGATTGTGCCTAACACCCAAATCGACTACATACAGAATAATATCTCGTTCAGGCTCATTGCATATTACGACAACTTTCAGTCATCCTATGCTTCCGCTGGCGGATATGCAAAACCTGCCTTCCAGATTGCCAATCCGCTGATGCTCAAGGCCGGTTTCTACAACACGACCTCACCAGTCGGCTGGTACTTCTCGATCAGTGGAGACGTAGCGGGATCATACAATTATTCGCCGGGTCAGATAAGTATAATAGCGGGAAGGAGTACGGCGCACGCGGGATGGGTGTCTGCGCAGATGATCAATGACAATATTAACCTGGCCGCTCTTGCAGGGGCAGGCGCATTCCTGAACTACAGTCTTAACATAACTGGACCCGCGGGCACCGGAGGAAGTTCGGTAAATGCGAGCGGCCAGCCGTTGCTCTTCTTCGGAGCAGAGATTGTTTTCGAGAGCGGGCTCAAGAGCATCTGGATTGGGTACAATGCCACCATATCTTCCAAAATACTGCACCCGGATGTAAACACAGTGGTGATACTGACAAACATTACTGAAATCAACTTCAGGGCAGTATACGGCATGGCGCTTGCAAACAACTGGTCAGTCAGTGGGGCAATGTTTATGTATTTGGCAGGTAGCCTGACGTATACGAGTCAGATGTCGGCGACATTCTGGAACTTCAGCATCGGCGGTGCATGACATGACTGAATTGAGTATCGTGATTCCGACATATAACGAAGCAGGCAATCTTCCGGTCCTTATTGATGCCATCGAAAAACTGGGATTGGACTGCGAAATCATTGTCGCCGACGACAAAAGCCCGGACGGCACAGGAGAAGTTGCAAATCGACTCAACGATGTTTACGGTAACATACGGCTGCTCTCAAGATCTGCTAAAATGGGTATAGCGACAGCCGTCAGAGACGCTACACTCGCATCAGACGGGAGATTCGTGGCCGTAATGGACTGCGACATGCAGCACCCGCCGGAACTGCTTCCTGCAATGCTGGAGGAAGCGAGGAGGGGAACCGCCATGGTCATAGCGTCGCGGTACACTGAGGGCGGTGCCCCCAACATGTCCGCTGTGCGCAGAGCGATTTCGATGTTTGCTACAGGACTGGCGCATTTCATGATTCCGCAGACACGGAATATAAGAGATCCTCTCTCCGGATACTTCCTTTTCCGCAGGGATGCGGTGGATATAAGGAGCGTAACATCCGGCAGCTACAAAGTGCTGCTGGAAATACTCGCGACAGCGAACCTTAGCGTATCTGAGATTCCTTTCTCATTCGGAACCAGATACAG